>JBEBJP010000020.1:0-14517 GCA_040079825.1 Parcubacteria group bacterium | reverse complement strand
ATGTACTATAATTAACACAGGTCGGAACAACGAAATAATTTATTATCGTTGAACACTTTAAAAAAATAATTTATATCAGTTACTTGTCACAGGGTGATTGATAAACAAATATCATGGCAGCAAAAAAGAAGAAAGCAGCAAAGAAGAAACGAGCATAGTCTCTCTTTGTTTCTTAAACAAAAAATCGCATCTTATGATGCGATTTTTTGTTTTTTATGCTAAAATCTCCTTTATCTTTATGTCATTTTTATCAAACATATTTGGATCTAGTTCTATAGGGTCAATAAAGGAAACAAAGCCTATAGTAGACAAAATAAACGCTCTAGAGAGCGGTATTTCGCAGTTGTCTGATACAGAACTGAAACAAAAAACAGAGGAATTTAAAGGAAGACTGAAATCTGGGGCTACACTCGAATCTATTTTACCCGAGGCTTTTGCGGTTGTTAGAGAGGCTTCAAAAAGATGTCGTAACCAAAGACATTTTGATGTTCAGCTTGTGGGTGGAATTATTCTACATAACGGAGGTATTGCAGAGATGCGAACTGGTGAAGGTAAGACTTTGGTTGCTACACTTCCAGCATATTTGAATGCTTTAACAGGACTTGGTGTTCATATAGTTACTGTAAATGATTATCTTTCAAGACGTGATGCTGTTTGGATGGGTGAGATTTATTCTTTCTTAGGTATTTCTGTTGGAGTAATAAATCACGATGAATCTTTTTTGTATGATCCAAGTCATAATGAGTTGGATGAGAAGAGAGATGAAGTCGGTTCGTTCAAAGTTGTAACAGAATTTTTACGACCAGTTTCACGTCGTGAGGCTTATCATGCAGATATAACATACGGAACTAACAATGAATTTGGTTTCGACTATTTGAGAGATAATATTGAATATGAGGAGACAAGTTTGCGACAGAGAATACCAAACTATGCGATAGTCGATGAAATAGACTCTATTTTAATAGACGAAGCTCGAACACCTCTTATTATTTCTGCTCCAACCACAGATTCAGATGATCTGTATACTCGTTTTGCTGATATTTCTGAGAAATTAAATAAAGACGAACATTATACGGTTGAAGAAAAGTTCAAAACTATTGCATTAACTGATGCAGGTATAACAAAAGCCGAAGATCTTTTGGGTGTATCTAATATTTATACAGAGAAAGGAATAAAATACGTACATCATTTGGAAACAGCTATCAGAGCTAGAGCACTTTTTAGTAAAGATAAAGACTATGTAGTAAAAGATGGAGAGATAATCATAGTTGATGAATTTACTGGAAGATTACAACCTGGCAGACGATGGTCAGAAGGTTTGCATCAAGCTATAGAAGCAAAAGAGCACGTTCCGATTCAGAAAGAGTCAAAGACTTTTGCTTCTATTACATTTCAAAATTATTTTAGATTATATAAGAAACTGTGCGGTATGACTGGTACTGCAGCCACTTCTTCCGAAGAGTTTTACAAAGTATATGGCCTACAAGTGAATTCTATTCCAACAAACAAACCTGTTTCGCGTGTGGATCATAACGATCTAATATTTCAAACAGAGATAGGAAAGTTCAAGGCTATTGCAAATGAAATAAAAAATCATCATTCTAAAGGTCAGCCAGTTTTGGTTGGTACTGTTTCTATTGAAAAAAATGAAATGCTGTCAGAATTTCTAAAGAGTTACGGAATACCTCATGAAATATTGAATGCTAAAAACCACGGAAGAGAAGGAGAAATAATCGCTCAGGCTGGTCGCAAGGGTGCGGTAACTATTGCTACAAACATGGCGGGTCGTGGAGTGGACGTGAAGCTTGGGGGCAATCCCGGCACAAAGGAATTGTACGATGAAGTTAAATCACTAGGAGGATTATTTGTTTTGGGTACAGAGAGACATGATGCCAGAAGAATAGACAATCAACTTCGTGGTAGATCTGGAAGACAGGGTGACCCTGGAGAAACACAATTTTTTGTCTCACTTGATGACCATTTGATGAGAGTTTTTGGTGGTGACGGTATAAAGAAAATGATGGGTAAATTGGGTATAAAAGAAGACGAGCCGATAGAGAACAGGATGATAACCAGAACTTTGGAAAGCGCTCAGGAAAAGATAGAAGGATTTAATTTTGATGCTAGAAAACATGTTCTAGAATTTGACGATGTTCTAAATTACCAAAGAAAAATATTTTACGGACGAAGAAGGGATATATTGCTTGGTAAAGAAGATTCCATAAAATCCTATGTAAAAGAGATTCTTGTTAATGTGGACGAAGTTGAAAAAGCAAAAATAGAAGAGAAATTGTCGGGAGCGGATAGTGGTTATCTAAATGTTTTAAGACGAGTTATCTTGCAATCTATGGATATGTTTTGGGTAGAGCATCTAGAAGTGATGGATTATATGAGGTCCTCTGTAAATCTCCGTGCATATGGACAGAGAGATCCTTTGGTTGAGTACAAGAGGGAAGGTTTGAAACTTTTTAAGGATATGGAGGTATCTATTGGTTTAGAAGTTCTGAAAATCATTCCTCAAATTCAGCCAGAGTTATCGTTCTACAATGCCCCAGTAAAACTTACTGAAACAATGGAAGATGCACAAAGTCTTACAGTAGAAGCGCCAAAATCTGCTGACGTTGTTCGATCTTCGGATGGTGAAAAAATAGGAAGAAACGACCCGTGTTTCTGTGGATCTGGAAAGAAGTATAAAGCTTGTGGACTTCTTGATACTGAGGAGCATAAAAATAGGATTCAGGGAAAATAATATGATTAAGGATTTGTCACCAGTTCAAAATCGCATTCTTTCTACATTAAAGAATGCGAAATCTCTTAAGTATAGTGATTTACGTCCAGATAAAATTTCAAATGATCTGTTTAATTATCATTTGAAATTTTTATTAAAAAATAAATTAGTAGATAAACTTACTAATGGTTATGCTTTATCTGAAATTGGTATCAAACATGTTGCTGATCCATATCCTGCAAACAATGCTATAACAAGTCTTTTTAAGATAAATGTTATAACTGTTGTCTCTAGAGTAAATAAAGGCAAAATTGAAATATTAAGTCAGTTGAGAAAATCTAACCCTTCATATGGAAAAGTTGGAGTAATGGGAGGAGTGGTTTTGAAAGGCGAACTTATTGAACCTGCTGCTACAAGGAAATTAAAACAAGAGACTGGTTTAGAAGCAAAATTCAAACTAATTGGATGTGAGCGGAGAATCATGTATAAAAATGGTGAGTTGTTTTCAGATATTTTATTTCCAATTTGCTACAGTGCAAAATCAGACGGGGAACTTCTCAGTACTGAGTTTGGTGATAATATGTGGTTGCCAATAAACAAAGCGATAAAAAATGAATCAATTGATTACGATTCTATCAAATCCATTGTCAAAGTTTTGAAAGCTATAAAAAATAAATCAATCAAAAAATTACCTTTATTTATGGAAGAAGTAATACAGAGTGATATATAAAATATTCCAACATAATAATCAGGTATTTCTAGTGAGGAGTTCCTCACTTTTTTCTTTTTTACACAACCTTATACTTTATATAGAAATTATTTAAAAGAAAAAATATGAAAACAAAAATTTGGGAATTAGACACAAAAGGTTATGTGAGTATTGATTATCCAGAAGAAGTACGGTTGGCAGTGCTTAAAGCAGCAAAATCTTGGAAACATTTTTGTGAACTGCCAATTCTTATTAAAAAAGATCTTCCATATAGTAACAGTTCAGCTGGAGTTGGTTATGAATTAAAAGACGGTTCTGGGGTTAAGGGTGACAAAAAAGAGAATTTCGACTTAGCACTTAGTGCTAATGATTGGATTGAAAAAAATATACATTCAATCAAAAGCCCTGAGGTTTCTACATTCCTTACTAATTCTAGTTTTTTGGTTCAACTTATTCGACCTATGGTCTTTGACTTTGCCAAGCAGGTCGAAAATGAGTTTGGAATCGAGGGTTTTCTTGAGGAGGTAAAGAACGGAAGTGATGTTTTTTTTATACGATTCATCCACTATTTTGGTAATAGAGAGATTTCAGATGAAACAGCTTCGGCTCACATTGACCAAGGCGGTTTCACCCTCCACTTATATGAAAGTGATCCTGGACTTGAATGCCTAACGTATGACAAAAAATGGATTTCAATGCCAGTTGGAGATAAGGAAACTGTTATTATTCCATCGGCACAGCTCCAGTTGCGTTCTGGAGGCAAGTTGCGAGCTCTTGCGCACCGAGTGGTCGCTACCAAAAAGACTGCTGAAGATGGTAGGTATTCTGCAGTTTGCTTTGTCCAGTTAAAAAATACACCAAAATATAATAAGGAGAAATGGGGAAGATTGCAGGAAATGGAACCAGGATTTAACTATGACCTGACTTCGGGCGACATTGGTAAGTATTTTAAAATATAGATAAATAAAGCTATGTGGTAATATTTACACGTAGCTTTATTTTTTACCATTTAGTACAAAGTTTAAAAAAGTGGTGAATTAAATACATAAATTTAAAAGCGGGATTATTTTAGAGGAAGTTGAAATGATTTTAACGAAGAGACTTTGATCCTCGAAACCAGGGCTAATTTTCGTAAAAAAATAAAATTCATATATAATACTCGTGGCATTGGTTGTTCTTTTTGAACTAGTGTGCGGGTTTGGATCTTTTACATTGAAAGGTGGTGTCTTGTGCTTGGGGAGGTTTGTGGTAATGAGTGCTACGAAGAGGACGGTATCATCTACTTTTGGGTCAAAAGAGATGGCCCCAGTGGTCAGGACTGGATTACCAGACTGAATGAAGGAGGTGTTCGCACTGATCCTCTAGCGAGTCAGGTTCTTCTTTCTTCGAACTTCAATCCGAAGAGTGGGATCTGGACCAAGGTAGCCATCGTGAGGGGAGATCACTTCAGTGACGAAGACAGAGTCACCGGCAAGATCTTCGCCGACATGGACCGAAGGGGTTGGTCGAAGGCTGACGTCGAACTTGCTTGCCTGGTAAGAGAGAAAGTAACTGATATGGAAATGCGGAGACTGGGCCTCGTCTGGATCCCAGTCATGCATGACCCCGTAGAAGAGCCCACTCACGGAACTGTTTTGCTCACGTTGTACGCGGGCTGTGACAGTAGCTTTTTGGGGGCATACGAAGGACGACTCGACTACAAATGGGGAGGTAAATACGGTTTTGCCTGCGTCGTGTCAGAAGTCAGTTCTCAGCCCTAGACACCTCGCATGTCAGACTTCAATTCCTGCCTATTTGACCCTATAGCCCTGCTCCGATACCAGTTTATTGGTCGGAAGCAGGGCTATATTTTTTGTATTGCCTTGAGTTGTGAATATGCTATTCTAATATGGTACTAATACTCAAAAACATGAATAAATACACATACATTCTTATAGCTTTGCTTTTTGTTGGTGGGGTGGTTTGGCTATTTATGACTCCTGGAAAACCTGGTAAATATGACGGATTTGCTCAGTGTATAAAAAACACTAAGACAGTAACTTTCTTTGGTGCTTTCTGGTGTCCACATTGTAACGAACAAAAAAAGAGATTTGGAAAGTCGGCAAAGTATCTTCCATACGTAGAATGCTCAACTCCAGACGGAAAGGATAGATTACCAGTTTGTGTTAATGCAAATATAACTACATATCCAACATGGGATTTTGCGACTAGTAGTATTATGGCTTCCACAACAAGAATCACTGGAGAAATGGAACTCGTGGATCTGGCGGAAAAAACTGGTTGTGCACTTCCACAATAAACACCTATATGACCCAGTTTATACAATCTAATATAAATTTTGTGGTAACAACTTTGACATTGTTATCTAACATTGTTTTTGTCGGTGTTATTGGGTTCATGTTTTTTGATAGAAAGTTTAAGGATTTGGTTTTTGATTTTGTAAACAAACACATACTCAAACTTATTTTTGTTACCTCAGCCACCGCTATGATTGGTAGCCTGGTTTATTCAACTGTTGTGGGCTTTCCACCGTGTGAGTTATGTTGGATACAAAGAATATTTATGTTTCCACAGCCTATACTTACACTTTTGGCTATGAGAAAAAAAGATAAAAGCATAGTTGATTATCTTTTAGTTCTATCTATTTTAGGGGGAGCAGTTGCCCTATATCATTCACTTTCGAATCTTGGTATTGGGGACGGAGTAGTTGGTTGTACGTCTCTTGCAGGGGATTGTGCTAAACTATATGTTTTGGAGTACGGATACATAACTATTCCATTTATGTCGTTTAGTATCTTTGCTTATTTAATAGGAATTTCAATAATATATTATAAATCTCGAAATGTCCGCATCTAATATAGACAAGAAGAAGATCTTAATTGTTACTCATAACGCGAGTTTCCACACCGACGATATCTTTGCAGTAGCTACTCTAACTATTTTGTTAGAAAAAGATCACGATATTTCTGTTATTCGAACCAGAGATGTTGATATTATAAATAGCGGAGATTATGTAGTAGATGTTGGAGGAATACATGATCCTAGTATAAAAAGATTTGATCATCATCAGGAAGGTGGGGCAGGAAAACGTGAAAATGATATACCATATGCAGCATTTGGATTGGTGTGGAAGGCTTATGGAAAAGAGCTTTGTGTAAGTGAGGAGGTGGCTAACAGAGTGGATGAAGTCCTGGTCCAACCTATAGATGGTCCAGACAATGGAGTTCAGATCATAGACAAAAAGATCAATGAGCTTATGCCTGTCGATATTCAATTTTTGACACATATTTTTGGTCCGACTTGGAAAGAGGATCAAACAAAAATGGATGATATTTTTTTGAGTTTAGTTCCTTTTGCAAAAGTTTTAATAAACAGAGTAATTAAATTCTCTTCAGACGAGGTAGAAGGTGAGAATAAAGTTAAAGAAGCCTACGAACATGCTCAGGATAGAAGGTTGGTTGTTGTAGACAATTCTGGCTATCCTTGGCTAAGAGTTCTGTCAAAGTTTCCAGAACCATTGTACGTAGTATATAAAAATCCAAATAGTGAAACATGGTCAGTTAAGGGAATAAGAGAAAATCATCTTTCTTTCTTGAACAGAAAACCTTTGCCACAGAATTGGGCGGGTAAGAAAGATTTTGAGTTAGAAAAAATAACAGGAGTGCCAGGTGCAGTTTTCTGTCATAATGCGCGCTTTATGGCCGTAAATAAGACCAAGGAGGGTATTTTGAAAATGGCTGAGATAGCTCTAAACTCTTAGATCAAAAGTCCAGGAATATACATAATTACCATACTAATTATGATTAGTACGCATAGAGTTGCCCAGACGATCTTGAAAGCTTTTTTGTTTTTTTGTTGGAATAACATATGTTTTTTGATATAGTTTTCTATAATAATGCTCGATATTCAACAAAAACGCAAGGTTAGAGGTTTTATGTATCACAGAGCTACATCGGCCGTACTTTTTGTCATTGTTCTGTTTGCTCTGCACTCAACATGGTCGGTTTACAAGAAGAAAATAGATAGTGAAGAGCTGAAAGCTATCTCCGTATCACAAGTTGATCTACTGAAAAAAAGAGAAACAGATTTGATATCAAAAATAGATAAGTTGGCGACAGTTTATGGCGTGGAAGAAGAAATAAGGTCAAAGTTTAGTGTTGCTAAAGAGGGGGAGAGTATGGTTGTTATTGTTCCAGATGACAAGCAAAAAGCTTCTTCAACTAGTCAAAAGGAAGGTATTTGGTATATAATAAAGAACCTTTTTAACAATTAACCACCCACAATATATGAAACAAGTTACTATATATTCAACACCAACCTGTCATTTCTGTAATATGGCAAAGGATTACTTTAAAGAGAACAATGTGGCATACGAAGCCATAGATGTTGCTTCTGATCCAGAAAAGAGAAAAGAAATGATGGAAAAGTCTGGTCAGTTGGGAGTTCCAGTTATACTGATAGATAATGAAGTTGTTGTTGGTTTCAATAAGCCAAAATTAGCGAGATTGCTAGAAATAGGTGACACTTCACCACAAATAAGTTAGCCTATTGTTGGCTTGCCGCCGTAGTTCAACGGATAGAACAGTCCCGTCCTAAGGGGTAGATGTAGGTTCAATTCCTACCGGGGGCACAAATTTAAGCTTTGATTTTTATTAGTTTTTGTTATAATATATCGCATGTCCCCAGAAGAAAAAGAACTTCTTAAGAGAAGCATAGCCCTATCAGAGGAAAACAATGACATATTGCGTTCCATACAGCGATCTATGCGTTTAGCTCGTTTTATGAGCATATTGTATTGGGTATTCATAATAGGATCAGCTGTAGGGGCCTATTATATCGTACAACCTTACGTAGAACAGCTTACACAAATATACGGAGGAGCAAAAAGTGGCATAGATGGTGGGGTGGGCGCTTTTAGTGGATTATTGGACAATTTTTAATTGTCACCGAAGCAAATTTGGGTCTTTGTATAACAGAATACAGTTTTAATTGCCGAGATAGCTCAGTTGGTAGAGCGCTTCCCTGAAGAGGAATAGGTCCCCAGTTCGACCCTGGGTCTCGGCACACTAAAACAAAACCACTCGAGAGAGTGGTTTTGTTTTTATTACCCTTTAACTTTTAGTCGGGTTTGTCTGTTCTTATCCATTTTAGGCAAGCGGAGTATTAGTAGGCCATGTTTTTCTATAGCTTCAGATTCTTCTACATCAACCTCTGCGGGTAGCATTATGGTTCGAGAGAAAGATCCCCAGTAAAGTTCCTGGTGGAAATAATCTTCATCTTTTACGAATCTTTCGGTTTCTCGTTTGCCTTTGATTGTGACCATGTCTCTGGTTATAGAAATATCCAAATCTTCTGGCTTAACACCTGAAACCATGCTTTTTATTACGATTTCTGTGGGTGTTTGGTATACGTCTACAGTTAACTGACCTTCTTCAGGTTCTTCAGCTAGCCAGTCCTCTTTTGCAACGGAAGATTTACTAGGTAGTTTAGAAGGAGTTTCCACTTCTTCTTCAGGTGTATCGTCCATGACGACACTACCTGTTAATCTTTCAAAGAATGATCGGTTATCTTTCATGTTTTATATGTTCAGTTAATTTGAATTTTTAAATAGCAATTCGTCTGATAGTTTTTACTTTCTCAAAAAATAGAAGAAGAATAATAATACTAATCCAAACCATTCCGAAAAGCAGAAAAATATTTTGAGTTACATCATTTATTATAAATAAATTGAACGACGTATGCAATAGGATAGCTAGGATTATACCAAAAATACTGTACTCAATTTTTCTTTGTTCACTACTATAAAAAGCCAAAGCCATACAGATACCAATAGTTGCAGATGACACAATGTGTAATAAACTAGCGCCTATAAACCTCATGTTTCCATCTATTATTACGGTTAAAACATTGCCACTTTTTACTGGATTAAGCAGAAATAGCGTATTTTCTAGGGTTGCGAAACCGATAGCCCCTATTATAAGGTAGATAATATCGTCTACTGGCTCGTCAGTTATCTTATTTCTGAGGGCAATTAGGTATATTACTGAAAATTTTAAAATTTCTTCCACTGTAGCAAAAAGAAAGAAAGCTAGATTTTGGTTGTTATTTATGAGGTTGTAGATTACCAAATGTTTGTTTTCCGGGTCAGTCATTGCACTTTGTATAAAAAATGTTAATACAACTGCTACCATGCCTCCAAGGAAAGATAAGGTTATCATCTTAGCTGGTTCTGGATGTGTATCTTCTCTTAACCAAAACCAAAGCCAAACAAGTGCAGGGATTAGACCTAGTATGAAAGAAATAATAAACGGGTATTTTTCTAATAATAAAATCATACTTTACTAAGTTGTTATTTTGGCCACTCGGTTACCATTAGCAGATTTTCATTTTCACTCTTGATATTATTCCATATTTCTACAGTAATAAAAGGCATAAATGGGTGCAGTAGTTTAAGAGAATTTTTTAGAATTTCTAGAAGCATATACTGGGTTGCTTCTCTAGTTTCTTTATCTTTTTTTAATTCATCCTTACTAAATTCAATTATTTCATCAGCGAATTTATGCCAAACATAATGATAAATTTTCTCCGCTGATAAGTAGAACTTATAGTTGTCCATATCTAGGGTCATATCTTTTATAAGGTCATCCAGGTTTCTTAAATATCCATTTTGTATTATGAATTTTTTTGAATCCATAAATCTTACATCAATTGATAGGTTTGATTGGTCAAAATCTTGTGTGTTTTCCAATACAAATCTGGTTATGTTCCATATCTTATTTGCAAAGTGTTTATATCCTTTCACTTTATCTTCTTGAAGGGCCAAGTCTGTTCCCGGAGTGTTACCAACAACAAGAGCCATTCTTAAGGCATCTGTTCCATATTTTGCTGTTAGATCTAGGGGATTTACAACGTTACCCTTTGATTTACTCATTTTATTTCCTTTTGAGTCGTTTACCATTCCATGAAGATAAACTGTATGGAAAGGTGCTTTTTTTGTAAGATAAAGACCAAAGATAACCATTCTTGGTATCCATTTGAATATAAGATCTCTACCTGTTTCCATTACGTCGCTAGGGTAGTAACTAGGTTCATCATTTACAATAACTGGCCACTGGCCACTAGAGAACCAAGTGTCAAAAGTGTCTTCGTCCTTCACCCAACCATCTCCCTCAGGCTTTTCAAAACTCGCAATACTTTCTTCGTCTTTAAACCAAGCGGGGATAGGTATGCCCCAAACTATTTGTCTAGAGATGTTCCAATCAATTGTATTTTCCATCCAATATCTAAAAATCTTTTCATAGTTGTTCGGTAGGAATTTTACTTCACCCTTGTCTACAGATTCCAAAGCCATTTTTGCTAGGGGAGCCATTTTTACAAACCACTGGTCTTTTATTTGAGGTTCTATAACAGTGTTACATTTGTAGCATTTTTTAACTACGTTTTTATATTTCTCATCAATTTTTACCAAAAGACCTTTTGAATCCAGCTTATCTACAATTTTCTGTCGCGCTTCCTTTATGTTGATTCCAGCAAATTCTCCTGCAGTAGGTAAAAGTTTTCCACGCCAGTCTATTATTTGCTCCATATCTAGGTTGTGACGTTGAGCTATTTCAAAGTCTATTTGCGAATGCCATGGTGTTATAGTCATTACTCCAGTACCAAACTCCATATCAACAGCAGTATCTTTTATAACTGTTGCTTCTATTGGACCGTTTATCCACTCCACTTGTAGTTTTTGGCCGTGTTCGTATCGTGAATATCTTTTGTCTTCAGGATGCATAACAACATATTTGTCAGCGAACTTGGTTTCAGGTCTTACGGTACCTATTTCAAATGGTCCATATTTAAAATAATAAAATGGTGATGCTTCTTCTGTTGATTCAGTTTCTACTTCTGACAGGGAAGTTTGGTGTTTGTAACACCAGTTTATAGTTCTCTTTCCTCTATATACTAGACCTTCGTTAAACATTTTTATAAATGTTTCTTGAGTTTTTTTTACTACATCCTCGTCTAATGTGAATTTTTCTCGCGACCAGTCGCATGACGCCCCCATCTTTCTTATTTGGGTTTTTATGTTTGAAGAGTTTGAAAGTGTAAAATCCAGAATCTCTTTATAAAGTTCTTTTGAATCCATACCAAATCTAGTTCTACCTTCCTTCTCTAATTTTTTTTCGTAAACAACTTGGGTTTCAAATCCCGCATGATCTAAACCTGGTAACCAAAGTGTTTTATAACCTCGCATTCTTTTGTAGCGAGTCATTATGTCTTCTATTGTCACTACCAAACCGTGACCAGCATGAAGTGAGCCGTTTGCATTTGTTGGGGGCATTATTATCGTAAAGTTTTTAGAATCTTTATTTGTGATTTGTTTATCTACACAAACATCAGGATTAAAAAAACCACTGTCCTCCCAGATCTTATAAATTTTGTCCTCAGTGTTTTGTGGGTTGTATGGGGAAAGGAATATCTCGTTCATTTATGTTCAGAATACCATAATATGGTCTATAGACCAATATTTTAGCATTTATTTCGCATAAAAGACATGTTTTAGGTAAATGTCCTTTATATAACATTTTCTAACCACGTGTTGATATCTTAGTCAAACAGGATATAAAGGACAAATATTTAAGGATAAAGGACACCGCAAAATATATGGCTAATAATAAGGCTTTTGTGCGAGTCAGCTATAGACGTTTTGGTTGACATAATTCAGAATAAGAGTAATCTACTCTCTATAGCAAAAGATAAAATTTTAGCGAACAACAGGAAAAAAATGAATAGAAAATCCTATAATTTCTCGTTAAAAAAAGCAAAGAAAATTTCAGTGTTTCTTTTTTTGTTTTCGATGTTTTTTATCTCTCTAAATACCTCCAATGTAGTTGCAGATAGTACTTCAACAAGTAGCTCTACTTCTGACAGTTCCTCACAGTCGACTTGTGGCAGTAGTGCTTCTTCAGGAAGTAGTAGTTCCTCATCAAATAGTTCTGATCCAAATTCTTCTTCATCTTCCTCTTCTTCTTCATCCTCGTCTTCATCATCTTCTTCTACTTGCGATGATCAAAACACTACACCTCAAAATGTGACTATCGTGGCCACAAAAATAGTTTGTGATAGTGAACTAGATCTTCCAAACTGGGGTAACGGTGGACCAGATATCACAGCTTCAACTGCAACATTGTTTGTTGCCAATCACTCAAATTGTCATCTTGTTTCTGGATGGAATTTTCAATGGAGCTTTTTAAATGAATTAAATCAACTACCAGCACCTACTTTAGCTGGGGATTTTATTGGTGAGGCTGTTAGTCCAGCGGGTCATAGTGCATGGAATACTTTTGGTGGTACAAACTCTGACGGCGTAGCTACGACAAATATTTCAAATTTAAATCAATCAACAAGTATTTTAGTAAGAGAAGTTTTAAGAGATGGGTATATGTCCTTTAGTTTTCCAGCAACTTCATCTCTCATAAGTGCTGAGCTTTATTGTCACAAAGATGTTTCAAATTATGATAATTCTGATGCTATTCAGGATGTTGTTTTAGGTAATACTTACTACTGCGTTTCTTGGAATGTACTCAAAACTACAAGAGTTAATACTCCACCAGTTATAACTTTAATCGGTTCAAATCCTGCGACGTTAGTTGTTGGTTCAAACTATACAGATCAAGGTGCTACAGCTTTTGATCTTGAAGATCATGATATTACTGGAAGTATAACTGCATCGAGTACTGTGAATACTAACGTAGTTGGATCTTACACTGTAACTTATAACGTAAAAGATTCAGAAGGATTGTCTGCTGTGCCAGTAGTTAGAGTGGTTAATGTTACAGAGGCGTCTACTACTCCACCTACTCCACCAAGTGTTAAGGGTAAAATTACATTTTGTTTGGTTCTTGCTGATAATCAAAATACTATTGCTACTACTTCTAGCGGTTTACCTATCGGATCTTTTAGTTTGAATCTAGCAACTTCTACAGCTTTTGGTTCTACAACTGTAAATTCAAAAACATGGAACACTACTTCATTCTCTCCAAATTCACATGTAATACTTTCACAAAATGATGCCGATTGTGTTTCCTTCAACGACTTAGAGTTGGGTGGTTATTACTATTCAGAATTGGCTACTTCTACTGGTTCACTTTGGAATACTCCAAAATACAATGATCAATTCAATCAACCAGTAAACAATGTTTTTGATTTCTATGCTTACAGTCCAGAACTATTCAACGCAACAACTTCTGATGATTCTTTAAGAAATCCAAATTCTGATGGAAATGTTGTTCTAAATTCTAACAACAGAGAAAAAACAATAGTTTTGTATAGTACACATAACCCAGCATCACAATGTGAATTGCCATCTTTAACTTCTGCACTTTCTGCATCAGTTGTTTCTGGTCAGCAATTTAATTTTGCATTAACATCTACATCTACATCTACAAGTTCAATTTTAGTTTCAACAAGTACTTTACCTTCATGGTTATCTTTTTCTACAACAACTAACACTTTTTCAGGCATACCAACTCAGACAGGTAGTTACAGTATTGCGATAAGTGTTGCAAACTCATGTGCTTCTCAAAGTCAGTCATTATCTATCACAGTTACAGCTCCACCAGCAGGTTCACCAGCAGTTGCAAATATTTCTTTATCTAAAACATCTGACAAGGCAACAGCAAACGTTGGAGATACTATCACTTACACATTAACTGTTTCTAACAGTGGTCCTGATAACGCAACTAACTTAAGTATTGCAGATGTATTGCCTACTGAATTAAATTTTGTTTCTTCAACTTCTACATTAGGTAGTTACAGTACTTCTACAGGAGTATGGCTAGTTGGTAACTTGAACAACAATGCTTCTACAACACTAACTATAGTTTCAACTGTAAAAAGTGGAAATGAGGGAAAGACTGTGACTAATACAGCTGTGGCTAGTGCGTCACAAAACGATTCAAATCCAACTAACAATACTTCTGTTGCAACAACAATAATAAATAATCCGGTTACTCCAACTCCAACACCAACTCCTACACCAACACCGACTCCTACTCCTACTCCGGCTTGTTCAGCAAACTGTGGTGGCGGA
>JBEBJP010000019.1:0-14635 GCA_040079825.1 Parcubacteria group bacterium | reverse complement strand
GCTGAAAAGAAAATAAAAGAAGCTGTGGCGTTTATGCCTCAAGTACAAAAAATTCTTGATAAGTCAGTCAAGACTGGTCTTATAAAAAAGAATGCTGCTTCTAGAAAGAAATCCAGAATATCAGCAATGATAACTAAAGCAAAGTAACAAAAAGCGCCCGATGGGCGCTTTTTGTATTTTGTGGTCAGGGGTTTGTGTGGTCAGGGATAATTTTGTTTTCGTCAAAACGAAATTTCCACGACCCTGACTCGATTGTTTTTTCTGATGAAAAAACATATCTCCGTCCAGCACAAGACGAAAAAATCTGGAGAAGTCCAGATTTTTTCGTCTTGTGCTCTCGCCAGGAGTCGAACCTGGATCGCCAGCTTCGCAGGCCAGCATTCTATCCGTTAAACTACAAGAGCAGAGAACTAAAACTAGCACAAAAATTATCTAATTTCCATAAGTTACAATTCTCTCTAGAATCCCAAATATATCAATAGTTTTTCCAAAAAAGGTTCGTGATGCTCAACTTCTTCAAGTTTGCTAGATAGGACAGATCTGATCTCTTCAGGTTCAACTTCTTCTATAAAAATAACAATGTAAGGCATAAGTAGTTTTTTAGACTTCAAGATTATTCTTGGTCTAAAATGAGTCAGTTCTACCCAGAAAGAGTCGAGATGACTATATGGGTATCTGGTTTTATTTATCGTTATTCCAGAGTTATCAATATTCACATCTATTATTTCAGGTTTCTTTGAGGCAAAAAGTGACAAAGTAATAGAGGAAACAATAATAAGAAGAGCAAATATTATATTATTTAAAATAATAGCTATTATTGCGATAGATACTGTTACTATACCGACAATCCAATACCAATCAGAAGTTTTTTCTGTGTGGTGGTATTCGTGTGTTTGCCAAGATATTTTTTCCATTTTTATATTACAGGGTTAGTGCTGATAATCTGTTTTTGAGTCATAGAGGTGTTTGTCCATATATTTAGAACACATGATATAAGTGCAAGGTTTTTGATGATGTACTGTCCTTCTAAGGTGGGTACGAAAATTCCTGACCAAACGGAACTTCCTAGGAAAAATAGGGGAAGTCCTGTTGTTATGATGTGCGCAATAAAAGCATATGAAGCCCATCTTTCTTTTTCAGGAATAATAAATAGTATTCCGATAATAACCTCAAACACTCCAAACAAAACCAAAAAGTTTGCGGATGGCATGCTTGAAACTATTGGCATGTGAGCAAGTGTCTTACTAAAAAGTTCTTGCACTATTCCACTAGCAGGGGATAATCCTATAACTTTTAAAATACCAAACCAAAAATAAATTATAAATAATGAAACTCTAGATAGAAGAACAGAGTATTGTTTTAAATTCATGACTTAATTATACAAGAAGAAATGAAAAAATTCGAATTCACAAGTTTGAAAGAAGGATAACCTGCGACTATTTTTTTGAATCAAATTCAATAGTCCACTCAATACCGTACTTGTCTCTAAACATTGCAAAGTAAGTGCCCCAAGGACTTTCTGACATCGGCATTTCAACTGTTCCACCAACTGAAAGTTTATTGAAAACATTGTCTGCTTCTTCTTTGTTTTGTGTGGTAATTGCAATCTTGGATCTATTTTCGTTTTCGTTTACTCGTCCCATGCTTTCAGGGATGTCGTTTGCTAAAAGTACATTGTTACCAATAGGTAAAGCGATCCGCATTATTTTATCTGCTTCATTTTCTGGCACGGGAAACTCATCACTCGCTAGGTCTTTGAAGCGAGTTATATCTGTAAACTCTCCACCGAAAACAGATTTATAAAACGTAAATGCTTCTTCGGCATTTCCATTGAAGTTAATATAGGGGTTTATTGTTGCCATATTTTTTATGTTTTAAAGTTATCGATTAATTGTACGTTGTTACGCTATTGAATGGAAGAAGAGAGGTTTGGTCAGACTGCCACACTTTGCTTGCCACCCAAAAAGAAAAACCCTTTCGGGTTTTCTTTATGCGGGAGTGGTTAGATGCGTTCAGAACTGTGAATTGGAAGAGTATACAACAGGATTTGAAGTACATCAGCTTGTTTCCAGTATCTCAATTTGTGAACATATCTGCAAATTAAATTATTTACCTCTCTAAATCCTTAACCTTTAAGCAATTTTTTAGTATACTCTGCTATATGTCTACAGATAAAAACAGTATAGATTGGTACAATGCGAACGCCAGAGACTATACTGCCGATAGTAGTAGCTCTCCTTACCATCAGTTTTATGAGAAACCTGCAATGTATGGGCTTATTCCTGATATAAAAGGTAATACTGTATTAAGTCTGGGTTGTGGGGCAGGAACAGACAGTGCCTACCTAAAAAGCTTAGGTGCAGATAAGTCAGTAGGAATTGATATTTCTTCAGAACAGATAAAACTTGCAAAAGAAGTTCATCCTGAGTGTGAGTTCAAAGTAATGGATATGGAACACCTTGATTTTTCAGACTCTACTTTTGATTTTGCTTATTCCAGTCTTGCTATACACTACATTGAAGATTGGACAACGGTTTTCAAAGAAGTGTATCGGGTATTGAAACCAAATTCATATTTTCTATTTTCTTGCGGTCATCCAGTGAAATATGCAATGGATGGAGCAAATACTGATACGGATTGGGTTAATAAGCTTGAACTTGTAAAAAATAAAGAAACCAAAGAATATAAGATTACAGGCGATTATGTTGCAAGAAAGAAACTTCCAGATGGTTTTGGTAAAAACACAATTACCTGTTGGAGAAAATCGTATGCAGAAATCTCAGCCGAGATACATTCTTCTGGCTTTTTGATTGAGCAAATCATTGACCCAATGCCAACTGAAGGTATGAAAAGTGAGTTTCCAGAGAAATATAAAAAACTTACAAAGCTACCCGAGTTCACTATTTTTCGTTTGCTGAAGAAGTAATATAGGTTATCTATTCTCCCAAGAGTCTTTTTCTTATCTCCGCTTTCCGTCTAGCTTTTTCCTCATCAGAAACTTCAGGTTGAGTTTTTAATTGTTCATTTATTTGTTCCGAGTACTCAATAGACCTTTTAACTTTATCAATAAAGGGTTGCACATTTACTCTTTCTTCACTATTAAAAGGACTTACAACTTCTGAAATTTGATTTTGAACAGATAAATCTTCTATTGTCGCTAACCCTTGTTTTACAGCTTCCAATCTGTCTCCTTTCCAATAAAAAGTATCTTCGGGCTTCTCGCTAAAACTTGGATGAGTATTTTGTATCTGTATTCCTGAATAGATTTCAAATAGCTGGTCATTAGGACTTTTTTCCTGACCAGAAACATTTTCAGGCAACTCATTTTCTCTTGTAAATTCCCCAGTTTTTTCTATAGACATAGTTTTATTATAGCTTTTAATTATATTCGTTGCTCTGCGTTCGTATTTTGTTTTTCTGCTTGTGAATTACAGAAGAAATGTATGACAATTATTTAAGAGATTACAAATCCAGACAAGCAGAAATACTTGAACAGATGAAAGACCACTCTGATGCTGATGAACAGTTTTATATCAGTGCAGGCACTGTGTTAAATCTAGCTAAACGAGCAAAAGAAATCTTTATAAGTTCTGAAGTCAGTGAAAAGAGACAACTTTTGGGTTTCCTACTTTCTAACTGTGTATTAAACGGAAAAAAGCTAGAGTTTTCCTTGCGTTCTCCATTCAATTTAATGGCAAGGCAGACCGATGATATTACGTTGCGGAGGCGGTGAGATTCGAACTCACGGAACCTTGCGGCTCTCCCGTTTTCAAGACGGGTGCACTCGACCACTATGCGACACCTCCGTATTTTATTTTTCTTCCAATATTTCTACTTTGTATTTTCTTGCAACATAGAAGATATATATTATATCCAAAATAGCTACAGTATTCGTAATAAGTAAAATAACGAACCATTTTTTATGTGAAAGTTGTGCTGCTTTCCATAGTGCAATACCTTTCCATGGCAATGAAAGTATAGTCAATATGACTATAAGCCATAGAGTGGAATCGTTTAGTGTTGCCACTTGGTTCATGTGGGACATCATAGCAAAATCAGGCCATAATGCAATTGTTTTTAGTTTAAGTTAGACTATCTTTATGAGGTATATGGGTATTGATTATGGCTCTAAAAGGGTTGGGGTAGCACTTTCCGATGAATCGGGACTTTTGGCTATGCCGTTAAAAGTTATTATAAATTCTGAAAACTTGGTAAGTGATATTTTAGATATATGTAAAGATAAGGAGGTTGGGGAGATCGTGGTGGGTGAGTCTCTAGATTTTTCGCAAAATGAAAATAAAATAATGCGAGACATAAAACCTTTTGTAGAAAGTCTAAAAGCCAGGTCTGGTTTGCAGGTCCACTTGCATCCAGAGTTTATGACTTCAGAAGAAGCAGAGCGTACACAGACAAGACGCATGCCGACAGGGACTAGACTAAGAAGTCGTGAGGTGATAAATAAAATGCATGACGCTAGTGCTGCTGCGATAATATTAAGAAGCTTTTTAGACATTAACAAAAACAAATAATATGACTATATCAATAGATGATTTTAAAAAAGTAGAAATAAAAATAGGCCACATAGTGAATGCTGAAGAGATAGTTGGTTCAGATAAGCTATACAAGTTGACTGTGGACATGGGGGAAGAGTCTCCTAGACAAATTGTCTCTGGAATAAAACAATTTTTCTCTGATCCAAAAGATTTGGTTGGTAAAAAATGTGCATTTGTCGCAAACCTAGAACCTCGAATGATTATGGGACTAGAAAGTCAGGGTATGATAATGGCAGTTTCTGGTGTAGTCGGTGAAAATAAATATTTTTCTCTTTTGGAAACAGGAAGTGATGTTGTTCCAGGTAGTTCTGTTAAATAAAAAACTATTTATCCCTGTATTTATTGTTTCTTTGTTATATAATTGAGTGGATGAACTTTAATAAAATATTTGATGCTTTTCCTCCACCAAAGTTTCTAGACATTCCGTTTGCTGGATTATCTATTTCTGACAACTCGATACATTGTATTCAGTTTGAAAACAAGTGGGGTAGGTTACATATAAAAAAATACGGTGAGAAAGTTGTACCAAAAGGAGTTATTACTTCAGGCGAGGTCAACGACAAAGAAGTTCTAACAACGATACTTCAGGAATTGAAGAAGGATCTTGATTTAACTTATGTAAAAGTTTCTTTACCAGAAGAGAAAGCTTATCTTTTTACAACAAAGATACCTTTGGTTAAACCGAGTGAAATAAAAGAGGCAATAGAGTCCAAGATAGAAGAAAATGTACCAGTATCTCCGAGTGAGTTGATATTTGACTACAAACTCATAGAGCACGATGAAGCTGGTCATATAGACGTAGCTGTTTCTACATTACCGATAACTGTTGTTGAAAGTTATGTGGGTATTACAAACAGTGCAGGTCTTTATCCATTATCTATGGAAGTAGAATCTCAAGCTATAGCAAGATGTCTTCTGCCACCAGATAGCGACGACACTGTTTTGATCGTGCATTTTGGTCCAGAAAAAGTTGGTCTGTATGTCGCAAGTGACCGAGTTGTTCGTTTTACTTCTACAGTAAACATAAAGGGTGATGTTTCTAACAATCCAGATTTTCTTTCGCAAGAGATAAAAAGACTTTTTGCTTACTGGCATTTATTGAAAGACAATGCAGATAAAGAGGAGAGAAAGATAAGTCAGATTATTATCTCAGGAGAGAATTTTTCAGAATCAATTATTCCATATTTAGCATCCAATCATCAGACCAAAGTGATTTTGGGAAATGTTTGGACAAACGCCTTTGATATAAAAACTGACATTCCAGCTATTTCGCATACCGATTCCTTGAAATACTCCGCGGCTATTGGCCTAGCACTACCTGTAAATATTTTAATATAAAATCATGTCCAATCTTCTTCCTGATGAATTAAAAAATAAAATAAAATCGGAGTACAGACTTCGAAGGTTTATAACAATACTATATTTTATTTTGTTTATTCAGGTGGTTTTTATAGTGTTTATTTTACCATCATGGTTAACTTCATTTTATAGAGAGAAAGATTTGATCCTGCAATCAGACAAAATGAATAATTCAATTTCAGTCTTGAGTGCAAGTTCAACTAAATCCATAATAAAATCAGTTAACCAGAAAGTTGGTGTGATCAATGCAACTCTAGAGTATAAAGAAGTGGTTCCAGTTATAAACACCGTTCTAACAAATAAGTCACGTTATATAAAAATAAATCAATTTGCCTACAAATCAAATACAGCTTCATCATCTATAATGATCATACAAGGTGTTTCTGCTACCAGAGAGTCTCTGTCAGATTTTATAAAGGGACTAGAAGATACTCATTCTTTTAAAAAAATAGATTCGCCAATTTCAAATTTTACAAAAGATAGAGATATAAAATTTTCAATAACAATGACCATAGGTTCATAAAAACATGTCTAGAGGTAAACCATTAAAAAGAATATTGGCAACTCTTACACTAGTAGTTTTTATAATTATTGGATTTTATTATGCTTTGTATTTGGATATAAAAAATAGAAGCCGTCATATTTCTAAACTAACGCATGAACTGTCCCTTCAGGAAGAAGCGGAAAAGTATGCTATTTCAACAAAAAATAAAATAGAAAGTATCAGTTCTGATATTGCCAACATAAACAACTCCATCATTCCTTACGGCGGTGATATTCAGTTTATTGAGGATTTTGAATTGTTGGCTAACTCAAACGATTTGGAGTTGGAAATAGAGTCGCTTTTGCTAGAAGATCAGCCTAGAACTTTGGCGAGCGGTGTCGTAATTTTCAAAATTCGTGCAAAAACCAGAGGTAGTTGGGCTGATACTTATAGGTTCTTGAATCAAATAGAGTCACTTCCACTTAAAATAAAAGTTTCCCAATTTTCAATCTTGGGTCAGGAAGTTTCTTTAGGTACAAATAAAAAGAAGACCGAATGGCAAAGTCAGTTTGAGGTATATTTGTTGAAGTACAAATAATATGAATAAAATTTTACAAAAGTTAAAAAGTTGGTTTGGAGACACGGGGGTAAAAAAAGTATCCTACAAACCACAGGGCTATAGACCAAAACGAGATTGGAGTATTATGTTTGTACTAAGTTTTATTTTGATTTTAGCTATGTTGTCTTTTGCGTTCTATATTTATGTGGAGGTAGATAACAACCGACTCTTTGTTTCTGACTATGATGAAATGAGTAAGGAGTTAAAACTAGATGAGAAGCTTATAAAAAAAGTCGTAGATGGTATAAACTCTAGGGCAGAGTCTTTAGAAGCGATAAAAAATGACAAAAACATACCTCCAGATCCTTCTTTTTAGAAATATATTTGAGTTAAAAAACAATTGATGCAAGCATGAAAAAAACTGGAATGATCCAGTTTTTTTCATGCTTGTTGTGCTCTCGGCAGGAATCGAACCTACATCAAAGCCTTAGAAGAGCTCTGTTCTATCCATTGAACTACGAGAGCATATTTGAGCGAGGCAGGGTCGTAGAATTTTGCGAGTGATTTACTAGCAAAATATCTATGACTTGTGCGGGATGGAGGACTCGAACCCCCGGCCTATTCAGTGTAAATGAATTGCTCTAACCAACTGAGCTAATCCCGCAATGTTTTTAGATTACATCATTAATCCTCTTTTATCAAGCAACAAAATAATGTACAATTATTCGAATGAGTGCAGAAATGAAAATACCCAATTGTGTAGGTATAATAATGGACGGTAACAGGAGATGGGCCAGGGGAAACGAGATGCATATATTGAAGGGGCATCAGGCTGGGGGGCAGACTCTAAAGACAATCATTAAAGATGCCAATGATCTAGGTATTAAACATATTATTTTCTATACGTTTTCTACAGAGAACTGGAAACGTTCGGATGAAGAAGTTTTTTATCTACTGGATTTGATCAGTGGTTTTATAAAAAAAGAACTAGATTATTTTAATAAAGAAAACGGTGTTTTGCATTATGTTGGGGATCTCTCATGTTTCTCCGAAGGTCTACAAAGGACACTGTCTGAATCTGTTGAAAAAACAAAAAATAATTCAGGTATAAATGTTTACTTCGCTTTAAACTATGGCGGAAGAGCCGAGATACTGTCGGCAGTTAAAAAAATAATCCAGCAAAATCCAAATATAGAGGATATTAACGAGGACTTCTTTGCAAAAAATTTGCAGACATATCCGATGCCTGATCCAGATATTATTATTAGAACTTCAGGTGAAATGAGGTTGTCTGGGTTTTTACCATGGCAAGGAGTTTACAGTGAGCTGTTTTTTACAAAAACACTGTGGCCAGATTTTAATAAAGAAGAATTTTTAAAGATTATAGAAGAGTACAGTAACAGGGAAAGAAGAATTGGTAAGTAATATGGAACCTACTATTTTGTACGAAGATGCTAATATTTTGGTCATAAACAAACCGTCTGGATTGGTTGTTCATGATGACGGGCATGCAAAAGAAGCAGGAAAGATCAAAGAGAAAAATCTGGTGGACTGGATATTAAAAAACTACCCACAAATCAAGGATGTTGGCGAGCCCGGAAGAACAGCAAACGGAGAAACCGTTCTACGTTCGGGTATTGTTCATCGTTTGGATAGGGAAACTTCTGGTGTAATGATGATTGCTAAAAATCAAGAAACTTTTGAATTTTTAAAGGATAAATTTAAGAATCACAATATAGAAAAAACTTATCATGCGTTTGTTTATGGTCAATTAAAAAAAACAGAAGACGTTATAGACCGTCCTATCGGCAGGAGTTCAAAAGATTTCCGAATGTGGTCGGCTCAAAGGGGTGCCAGGGGTGAGTTAAGAGAAGCGGAGACTCATTACAAAGTTTTAAAAAGTAACAAAGACTATTCTTTTGTTGAGGTTAAGCCTAAAACAGGTAGGACCCACCAGATTCGTGTGCATTTCAAAGCCATTAGTTATCCTTTGGTGGCCGACTCGGTTTATGCTCCAAACAGGGAAAACAACCTGGGTTTTGTCAGACTAGCTCTGCATTCGTATTGCCTGTCGTTTGCTGACCAAAAAGGGGACACACACACCATAGTAGCCCCGTACCCTGCGGATTTTGCGAACGCCCTGGATCTATTGCAAAGCTACTAATCCTGTGATAGATTACTTGGGTTATGGAAACAACTATTCAGTCACCAGTTAAAGTAGCTGACAGAAAAGCACTTGATATTAGATCAGGCGATTCTATTCGTGTTTGGCAAAAAATTCAGGAAAAAGGAAAGACAAGACTTCAGGCTTTTGAAGGTTTGGTAATAGCTGTAAAGCACGGCAAAGAAGCTGGGGCAACTTTCACAGTGAGACGTGTTGCGTCAGGTGTAGGAGTTGAGAAAATCTTCCCTCTATATTCTCCTATGATCGATTCTATAGAAACTATAAAGAGATCAAAAGTTAGACGAGCAAAGCTATATCACATAAGAGACAAAGCTGCTAAGGAGATCAGACGACAAATGAGAAATATCAGAGCTCTTCCAGACAATACTCCAAGTGCCGACGTTGAAGAGACAACAGAGGAAGCAAAAACAGAATCTGAAGAATAATCAAAAAACATCCGAAAGGATGTTTTTTGATTAGGATAAATTAGTAGACGTTATTACATTGAGATATTATAATATTAGACATGGTTAAAAGGGGACCGAAACCAAAAAAGATTATTGACGTTACTTGGAGGTCAAATTTAGCATATGCAATCGGCCTAATAACTACTGATGGTTATCTATCTTGTGATGGGTTACTTATCGATTTGACATCTATTGAAATGGAATAATTGAAAAATTATTCAAAATGTCTTGGTGTTGATTTTAAAATAGGTGAAAAATCTTCTGGTTTTGGAAGAAAAGCATTAAGAATACAATTTAAAAATCGTATTTTTTACAACTTCCTTCTTTCTATTGGATTGACTAATAAAAAATCTCTTACGTTGAGAAAAATTGAAATCCCACCGAAATATTTCTTTGATTTTTTGCGTGGTTGTTTTGATGGTGACGGGTCGAGCTATAGCTATTGGGATCCACGGTGGCGTTCAAGTTTTATGTACTATATAGGCTTTTCTTCTGGCAGTAGAAAATTTCTTGAATGGATTCAAGAGGAATTAAAAAAACGAATTGAAGTCGTTGGGTATATTACTTCAACAAAAAGAGTAAATGGTTGTTATCAATTAAAATATGCAAAAAGAGAGGCAATGGAAATCATTAAGAAAATGTACTATAGTTCAGATGTTGTTTGTTTGTCTAGAAAACGCGAGAAAATAGAAACGACTTTGAAAATAGATAAAAAGCAACAATTCAAGTATATTTGATTGTTTGATGTCCGAGTGGTGTAACTGGTAAACACGTACGATTGAGGTTCGTATGGCGCAAGCTGTGGAGGTTCAAGTCCTCTCTCGGACACCTTAAACGAACTAAAGGGTTCTGAATGCGAACCCAAGCGGAACGCCCGAAGGGCGTGCCAAGGATTTTCTGGCGGGGTTGCAAGGGAATTCTGGGATTTTGGCGCGCAAGCGCGCAAGGTTTTTTCGCCGAGGAGGAGGTTCGAGCCAAAGATTTCTTTGGCACAGACCTTTTTAGCAAAAAGGTCTGGATCAGAAGCGATTTTGTCCATTGTTTGAGCCTTTTGTATCCACTTTTGCATCGGTTCGAGCCAATCATTTTGCTTGTGTGAAAGAGATGTCATTTCTTCTTCGAGCGACTTCTTCGTGGATAACAATTTTGCTTTTTCTACACGATACACTTCTTTTTCAATATCTTGGTCGAGGTAACCATTGAGAAGTCGCTCTAGTTTTTTAGACAAAGAAGAAATCATCTCTTGTTTCTCTTTCACACAAGCAACCAAAGACGGGGCGGAGTTCTTGTGGTCATTTTCCGCCATGGTTAATAACTCCTCCGCCCAGTCTTTGGGTAAAGAAACTTTTTGAATTAGGGATGATAACTGGCGATCCATTTCTTTTTCTCTAACGGCAGATTCTTTACACTGAAAATCTTTACGTTTTTTAGTACAGCGATAGTAAGTATATTCGTGAACATTGCCATTCTTCTGCCTTTTGAATTTGTGTTCGCCAGTTATCATCATTCCACATGAAGCACAGGACACTAATCCACAAAAAGGTTGAGGTTCATTTTTAGCTTTTCGCTCTGGCTGACCTCTTTTTCTTAACATTTCCTGTGCTTCATCAAAAAGTTTCTTTGAAATGATTGGCTCGTGTTTACCTTCGTGCAATTCTCCAGAATAATTGAAGAAACCAACATAAAATGTATTAGACAAAATGAATGATGTTCTTGTTTTTGAGATTCTCTTTCCGTTCCATGTGAGAATGCCGGACTTCGCCAAAAAGTTTGCGATATCTTCCAGTCTCTCACCACCTTTAACATATTTCTCAAAAGCCAAGCGGATAATTTTTGCTTGCTTTCGATTTACCACAATAGTTTTTGTTCTACTGTCGTTCAAATACCCCAAAGGAGCTTGGCTTGGGAATATACCCATGCGTACTTTTTGGCGAAGTCCGCGTTTCGTATTTTCGGAAAGAGAATCGACATAGTATTTGCTTTGGACGAAAGCCATTGATAATGAGAATTTTCCTTGCGGAGTATTTTCAAACCAGTGCGAGATAAACTTTAGATTTTGAATTTTTCCGATGTCGAGAAAGTACACTATTTGTCCGCCGTCTACAGAATTGCGCGCCAGTCTGTCGGGATGCCAGGCCAAAATTCCTTGAGCAACACCTTGCTCAAGTTTTTTCATCATACTGTTGAATATAGGACGACCAGGAATTTTGGCCGACTGTTTCTCCACCAACTCCTCAACTATTTCTAAATTCTGTTCACGAGCAAACGCGCGCAATTCCGTTAACTGTGCCTCAATACTCAAAACTTGTTTATCCTCGACATCGGTGCTCTTGCGAGCATACAAAAAGAATTTTTGTGACATAAAATTAAAACTCGAATAACCACTCTGTGGCTCTTAGCTTAATCGTGAGAAAAAACTAACACAAAGTGGCTATTGGAATTAACGAATAGAACTAAGAGCAAATGTAGTATACCAATAAAAACAATTAGCAACAAAATTCTTTTTGTATGCGAAGCATGTACATAGTCAAAATCGTTTCTGATATCGAACCTCCTCCTCGGCGAAAAAACCTTGCGCGCTTGCGCGCCAAAATCCCAGAATTCCCTTGCAACCCCGCCAGAAAATCCTTGGCACGCCCTTCGGGCGTTCCGCTTGGGTTCGCATTCAGAACCCTTTAGTTCGTTTAAGGTGCGTTTATTTTACCAAATCCGAACCTGTTTCCAAAATCGGTGAGTAATGATGTCGCACGCGCGAAGCGTGTGGTTGTGTTGAGTTAATCTGTACGCTCCACGACGAATTCCGTCACGGCACAGCGTCCACTCCACCAGACTGTCGGGTACGACAGTCTGCCTCCGTTCCCGCTGTTCCGTGTCCGCCCTCGCCCCGCCCCCGACCCCATGCAAGTTTGTTTGGCGCGGATTGCATTTGGATTCGGTATGGCGGGGGTGAGTCTCGGGCGGGTTTCTCCTTAAGGGAGAAACTGACGGAATTCTAGTGCCAATTCAAATGGTGTCTCGCACATTCCTTTGGGCTAGTGGTTAGTGTACACTTTTGTTTTTATTTAACCACGCCCAAAACGGAACATGTCCGAGACTCAAAGTATTATGTGTGCTTGCCCCAACCCTCCCATGCGCGCACACGAGAACGCCTACGGCGAGAAGACTCCCTCGCAAGTGTGAGCCTTACTGCTCACATGGGAAGAATTGAGCCGTTTGCCTACGGCAAACAAATTTGAGAAGATAAGCAAATGAATAATGAAGAAAAAGAATATGACGCTTGGAATGAGCTAAAGAAAAAGATTCAATCTGAAACTACCGAGCCAGATTACTTTCCAAAGGAGGGAGAAGTTTGGATGTCTTCACTTGGCAAGAATATCGGTTTTGAACAAAATGGAAGTGGAACAAATTTTTCTCGTCCTGTTCTAGTCGTTAAAAAATTTAACAATCACATGTTTTGGTGTGCTTCGCTTTCAACCAAACAAAAGAAATTTGATTTTTATTTTAATTTTACTGATCCAAATGGAGAAAAGGTTTCTGTTATTTTAGCTCAATTAAAACTGGTTAGTGTAAAAAGATTGAAAAGAAAAATATACGATATTTCCAATAACGACTTTGTAAAAGTAAGAGATAAATTGAGAGGATTTCTAGTATAAATCGAAACCCCGCATCTCTGCGGGGTTTCTCGGAGCCTTTCGGCACTTTGTACCATTAGTATACAGGACTGAATATGAATGTCAAATGAACAATCAATATTACAAATTTAGTTCAACCTGCCCTTGTTTATAGCAAAAATACATACTATAATTATCTTATTAACATTTAACTACAAAATTTATGGGAATGGAGGGGTATAACAATGGTTCTGAAAAAATTGTGGGTGCAAAACAAAATGCTGATGGTTTTCTAGACACCTCAAAAGCCATGACAATGATTGAAGGAGAAAAAGCCGAAACGATTAGTCACTTAGCAAAAGTTAAAGATGCAATTGAAACTCTTATTCAGAGAATTGGTCGAAGTGATTTGACCGACGAAGAACTAAGGGGAATCAAATCAAGAGCAAGTGCTGTTTTTGAGTTTGATATTTCGAAATTATTTCCAAACTAAAATTGTGCAGATGATATTGATTTTAAATACTTTGAAGACACTCACCAATAAAATAGTTATGTTTGAACAAGGACAATTATATAAATAAATTATTAACTAATCCCAAAATAATCCTTATCTAAAAATCCACAAGGTCATTTACTTTTTTACCTAAAGCACGAGCGATCTTTTCCATATTTGTCAGGGTAATATTTTTCTCAGCACGCTCAATCATGCCGATATATGTTCGGTGTACTTTTGCGAGTTCTCCCAGTCTTTCTTGAGAGTAACCTTTCTTATCTCGTTCTTGTCGTACTCGCTTCCCAAATTGTGTAAGTATTTGTTTATTTATCATCTACACTAAAAGTGTAGATACTTGCTAACTTTGATTCTACATACTATAGTTAGCACATAATTAACAGATTATATTTACTCCTTTTGAATTATTTGTATGGCTGACAACTATCATTATTCTGGAAAAAGCACATTAAAATCACTGATCGTTAGAGATGTTGCTGTTGAACGGAGAATAATACACCTAGCTAAAAAGTTAGCGATAAAATTAAATACTGAGATCGAAAAAGGGAACGACGAGTCTGCTTTTATGATTCCTTTACTTCTCGCGGCGTTTAAGGATTTTTTAGATATAGTTTTAACTTTCTTAATGATTGGTCTTATTCCTGGAGTTAGTTTTTTTACAGGTCTTTTTCTAACTTCATTTCTTTTCTTTTTCATGCTTGGGAAAGGTTGGTTTTTGAAATGGAAAATAAAGTTTTATTTTTGGTTTCTTGGTCTTTTTATTGATGGTCTTCCTCTAATTAGTGCAATACCAATGAATGTTCTTCTTGTGCTTTATGCGTGGCGCATAACCAAGAAACGTGCAAAGAAAGCAAAATTAAAACTCAAAAATCTTTATGAATTATCCGAGCGTGAGCTTAATGAATTAGATAATGATATAAGTCTGTC
>JBEBJP010000018.1:0-15395 GCA_040079825.1 Parcubacteria group bacterium | reverse complement strand
ACTAGAAAAAATTACGAATCGACGAGATTTATAGTATGCTCACTATACAACAATTTTAGATATAGAAAAAGGGCGGCTTTATGCATTTTTGCATAAAGCCGCCCACGAAGAACCGAAGAAAGAGCAGTAACGAAGGCGTACCCGCGAAGCCTGTGGTGAGGAGGAACCACACCTGCCGTCGTCCATGACTCGTAGCCATGACCTTTAGCCTGCAGGTCGCCCTCGTTACTGGTCTGATAAAAGTATAACTAATCTAAAAAATATGTCAAGTAAATTTAAGAATTGTAATATCTGCCTAAAAACTCTTTTTTGTATTCAAAAAAATCACCAGAAAGCATTGTTTCCCGCATTTTCGAAACCATTGTCGCAATAAAATGTAAGTTATGTATTGAAGTTAGAGTGTATCCCAAAATTTCTTTTGCTCTATGTAAGTGAGCTATATATGCTCTAGTATAATTTTTGCAAGAATAGCATAAACAGTCACTATCTATCGGATTGAGGTCTTCTCTATATTTTTCATTTAGTAAGTTTATTCTTCCATCCTTTGTATATGCTCCACCGTTACGTGCAATACGTGTAGGAGAAACGCAATCAAACAAGTCGCAACCTTTTTCAACTGCCATAAACAAATCCATCGGTTCACCGATACCCAAAAGATGCCTAGGTTTTTCTTTTGGTAATATACTGTTCACCCATTCAACAGCTTTTTCCATATCTTCTTTTTCAAAACTTCCTCCTATACCAAAACCGTCAAAGTCTAAACTTCCAATATATTCAGCAGATTCTTTTCGAAGTTTTTCATTTCTTCCACCCTGAACTATTCCAAAAAGTGCTTGGGTCTCAGCATTTGGTTTTGATTTATGATAATCCAAACTTTGTTTTGCCCAACGATGTGTTCTGTCTAGCGCTTCTGCTTGATAGTGATCTGACTCTTGTGGAGAGGTACACTCATCAAAAGCAAAAATAATATCCGCGCCAAGGTTGTGCTGAATATCTATAGATTTCTCTGGTGTAAAATAATGCGCGTCACCGCTCACATGATCACGAAACATAACACCATTCGGATCTATTTTTGCTATTTTCGGCAAACCATCACCTTCGTTTGTTTCTGTAAGCAACAATTCACTATCTTTTTTATTTGAAATTTTTCCTAAACCCTTTTGACCATATGCCACACCAAGAGAGAAAACTTGGAAACCACCAGAATCTGTAAGAAGTGGTTTGTCCCAGTTCATCATTTTGTGAAGTCCTCCCATTTGCTTCACTTTATCGTCTCCTGGTTCAAGATAGAGGTGGTAGGTGTTAGTGATTATTGTTTGTATTCCACTACTACTCACCTGTTCTGCTGTGAGACTTTTTACTGTTCCCTTGGTACCAACAGCAACAAAAGCCGGAGTTTGGATATCTCCGTGAGGTGTATGTATTGTGCCAACTCTACCCAAACTGTTTGCGAGTTCTTTATGTATTTCAAAAGAAAATTCTTTCATTCAAAACAGATTAGCATTTATGAGATAAAAAATAAAACTCCCAAATGGGAGTTTTATTTTTTATCTTTCTATTTTTATAAGTTCAACTTCAAAAACCAAAGTAGAGTTACCTGGGATAGGACCGTAGTCCTTTGCTCCATAACCATAAGTTGGAGGGATGACTAAAATTCTTTTGCCGCCAACTCTCATTCCTGCAATACCAATATCCCAACCAGAAATAACTTGACCTGATCCCAAAACAAACTGGTATGGTTCACCTCGAGTAAGAGAACTATCAAACACTTTTCCATCCACAAACTTGCCTGTGTAATGCACAGTGACTCTGTCACCTGTTTGCGCAACATCTCCTCCACCGATCAGAGTATCCTCTGTAGTTACTTGTGTCTGTTCTGCCATATTAGATTTTTGTGAATTACCTGAAAAATAAGAAACGAGTGTTTGCCCAAAAATAAAGAAAAATCCGATTACAAAAACTGAAACAGCTACCCCTATCCATTCTTTTGTGTCTAATTTTTTCATAATTTTAAATAAATCAATACGCTTTCTTTGTTATAACTATAGTATATACTGTATGAAACCAAAAGCAAAATGAAACAAACACAAAAAAACAACAGAAAGAGCAAAAAGGTAGTTCCGGTAGTGTCCAACACTTACCCTATGAGAATAAACAAATATTTGGCTCACAAGGGCACTGCGACCAGAGTCGGAGTTGATGAACTTATAAAAAGTAAGAAGGTTTTTATAAACGGCAAAACTGCTGTGTTGGGCGATAAAGTTATGGAAACTGACAAGGTAGAAGTACGAGGTGTTCATAACAAGAAAAAGTTTGTATATCTTGCTTACAACAAACCTAGAGGAATAGTTAGTACAAACGCCGAAGGCAACGACAAGGATATTATGAAAAGCATATCTCTAAAAAACAAAGATGGTATTTTCCCTGTCGGAAGAATAGACAAAGAATCTTCTGGACTCATGATTTTGACAAACGATGGTCGCGTAACTGACAGATTACTGAATCCAATATACCAGCACGAAAAAGAATACATAGTTGAAGTCGATCGTAGATTTACTCCTGGTTTTATAAAAAACATGCAAGAAGGAGTTGATATTGGAGAATGTATAACAAAACCCGCAAAAGTTAACAAAATAGACGATACGACTTTCAATATTGTTTTAACCGAAGGAAAAAACCGACAGATAAGAAGGATGACAGAAAAACTAGGCTACACAGTTAGAAATCTAGAACGAATAAGAGTTCAAAATATTGAGTTAGAAAAAATGCCCGCAAATTCTTATAGAGAAATAAATGGTGATGAACTCTCTCAATTCTTAAATAGCATAGGTTTGGGTAATTAGTGATTGCAAAAAGCTTTTCAAAATCATAAAATATTAAACATGTCTCCCAACTCAGAAGTAAGACTTCAAAAACCTACACCGCATAAGATTCTCAGTAAAAAAGAGCTTCACAAAACAGCTACTGAAAGAGTAGAGTTAATAGCAAAAGAGTTCACTGATGGTTTTAGATTTATCGAAGACTATCCTCGATCTGTAACTTTTTTTGGTGGAGCTAGATTTACAGAGAACTCACCATATTATAAAAAAGCTCAATCAATCTCAAACAGAATCGCCAAAGAACTAAAGTATGCAGTTTTTAGTGGTGGTGGACCAGGTATTATGGAAGCAGCCAATCGCGGTGCTTTCGAGGTTGGAGGTGATTCTTTGGGACTAACAATAGAGCTTAGCCACGAACAAACCAAAAATAGCTATTTAACAGGAGACAAAGACTTCTACTACTTCTTTAGTCGTAAGGTTCTACTTTCATTTTCTGCCGAATCCTATATTTTTATGCCAGGAGGGTTTGGTACTCTAGATGAGTTTTTCGAAATACTAACTTTGGTTCAAACAAATAAGATCGAATCTGTGCCTATTATTTTAGTTGGCTCTGATTTTTGGAAACCTTTAGATGAATTTATAAAAAGAGAACTCTTGGGAAGAGACACCATAGATGAAAACGATCTAAATCTGTACACGATTACAGACGATGAAGATGAGATATTAAAAATAATACGAAACGCACCCATAAGAAATGGTTTAGAGTTTACCCACAAAGATCTTGAGAAACACGGACTTATAATAGAGCCTAAAAAAATAGTTTTGTAACTACTTAGAAATATCCTTTTTTATTTCTTTAAATTCGTTTTCTATTTCTGAAAGACGAGCTCTGGAGGATTTTATCAGATCTGCTCCTTCTTTCACGTATTCCAAACCTTTCTCAACATCAAGCTCTGATTGGGATTCGAACCAAGAAACTATCTGAGATAGTTTTTTCAAATTTTCACTTAGATTTCCTTTTTCTTCTTGTTTTTTTGGTGTCATGTTATTTGTGAATTTATTATACCGTCTGAAACTAATAACTCAAGCTTATCCCCTGTCTTTACGTTTTTCCTACTTTTTACCACCTTACCGTTGTGTTTTATTATGCTGTATCCTTGAGAAAGCTGTCGGGTTGGGTTTAGCAAAGACAGAGTTTTTTCCGACTGATTTAAAAAATCTGAAGTATTTTGAACAAGATCTGAGAATCCTCTCACAATACTCTCGTTTATTTGTTTTATATTGTCTCCAACAACTTTTATACCCCGCTCCATCCTTATTACAGAGTTCTCGATAAAAAACATCTTATCACGGAGAAGCGAAGTAAACTTGGAGAAAATCTTTTCCTCTCCCATATTAACAAGAGAAAGGGCTCCGTCCCAGGATTCGTTTAGAAGGTTGGCTACCGCCGTTGGAGTAGAGACGTTTTTGTCAGAAACCAAAGACACTAAGGGCACATCTTTATCATGACCTATACCGGTTAAGACTGGTACAGGAAAATCAGCCACAGCTCGGACGAGAGTTTCGTTATTGAACGCCATAAACGACTCCAAGGATCCTCCTCCGCGCATAATAACCAAAACATCTATATCTTTCTTTTTTAAAGTAGTTATCGCACTCAACAAATCTTTTATAGAATCCTGACCCTCTACTTTTGAATCTACAAAAATAATCTCGTAGCCAAATTTTCCAATATTTGTAAGAAAATCATTTATAACTGCTCCACTTTTGGATGTTATAACGCCGATACGATGAGGATACTCAGGAATAGCTCTTTTTTTTGCAACAGAAAACAATCCCTCTAACTCCAGTTTTTTCTTTAGATTGTCGTACGCAATCTGCAAGGCTCCTTCTCCAACCAACTCCACCATCTCAACCTGCATTGTTAAGCCTCCATTTGGTTTATATATATTTGGATAAGCAGTAACTATTATTTCCAAACCATCTTTCAAATTTACCCCGGCAATTTGAAAATCTCTTTTCCACATAAAACATTTTACAGTACTCTGATCTTTACTGTCTTTAATACTAAAATACAGATACGAACGTCCTTCGTACATCTGAAGACCAGTTAACTCGCCCACGACTTTGGATCGCTGACCTTTTAAAGTTGTGTTGAGCTTATCCAGGTACTGACTTACTGAAATAATCTCTGGTTCTATCATATTGTTGAATTCTTAGTTCGTCGCACGTGTATGTATTCAATTACTGAAGGCAAAAGTGACGCAACTATAATACCTATGATTATCGGTGTGAGATATAGATGTGCATCTGGGATAGCTCTACCCAAATAATATCCACCAAGAGTTACTCCACCTGACCAAAAAATTCCACCAAATATAGTGTAACGGACAAACTTTTCGTAATTCATTTCTACCGCTCCGGCCAAAGTAGGACCAAAACTTCTGACAATCGGAACAAATCTACCTACAATAATAGTTTTTGCTCCGTATTTGTTATAAAACCTTTCCGTATAATCCAAATGTCTCTTCTTGAACCAGAAACGGTCACCTGACTTTAGAACATAATCTCTCATCTTTTTGCCCATTTTGTAGCTAAAAATGTAGCCAAGTGCACTACCAACAAAAAGAGATATTACGAGCAAAGGTAAGCTGAAATGACCTTGGGAAGCCAAAAAGCCAGTCGTAAAAAGCAATGAATCCCCCGGCAAGAAAAAAGTTAAAGGGAATGATTCAAGAAAAATAATAATAAAAAGCAATAGATAACTAAAGTATCCAACTTCTTTTATAAGGTTGATCAAGTGTTCCATGAAAGGTATTGTAGCACACACAATACCCTTTCAAAACTAGACTTTTTATTCCAAAAAAGTGAAAGCTTTACCTTTTTTACCAGCTCTACCAGTTCTACCTATTCTATGAACATAGTCTTCGTATGTTGCAGGAATATCAAAGTTTATAACGTGAGAAACTCCACTAATATCCAGTCCTCGTGCAGCAACGTCTGTCGCGACCAGTATCTGAGCTTTGTCATCCTTGAAGTTTTTTAATGCTCTCTGTCGTCCGACTTGGTTTTTATCACCATGGATAGATTCTGCCTTGAAACCTCTGTTTACTAGCATAGTCGTCAATTTTTCTACACCGTGTTTTGTTCTTCCAAAAATCAAAACTTTATTAAAATCTGGTTGAAGTAACATACTATGTAAAACATCTAGTTTATTTTCTCCTCTGTTTATTCTAACAACATCTTGGTCAACATTTTTTGATGTATCACCTGTTTTAACAGAAATCATCACAGGATCCTTTAGAAAATCTTTTATCAATTTTTCTATTTCTGAAGACAATGTAGCGGAGAAGAACAAAGTTTGTCTGTCTTTCGGCATAAGTGCCATCATGAATTTCATATCATTTATAAAACCCATATCTAACATTCTGTCTGCTTCGTCTAACACAACTGTTTTAAAGTAAGAAAGATTTAACACTTTTCTCTCTATCAAATCCTTCAATCTACCCGGAGTACCGATAACAAACTCGTTACGATATCTCAAGTCTCTAATCTGGTTGCCGATAGATGAACCTCCAACACAAACAGTAGAAAATAGTTTCATACCGCCGATAAAACCACGTAGCTCATCCTGAATCTGAATAGCAAGTTCACGTGTAGGTACAACTATCAAAATATTTTCATTTGAATTGCTCAAAACCTTATGAATAAGTGGAATAAGAAAAGCAGCTGTCTTTCCTGTACCAGTATTTGCTATACCGACAATATCCTGACCCTTCAATACATGAGGAATAGCTCTATCTTGAATTGGAGTTGGAGTGACGTAACCCTTGGTTATTATATTTTCCTTCAATCTTCCATCAATAAGAAAATCAGCAAAATTGTGCTCAGGCACAAAATGCTCCACAGTTTCAGTGATTACTGCTTTGTTTATAAATTTAGATGGATGAATAGCTGTGGATTTTCCACCACCTCTACTTCCGCCACTTCTTCTGTTTCCACCAAAAGATGGTCGCCCAAATCTCATGGCTCTAGGTGCTCGCGATTGCGAACTTCTTTGTGAATATGTCATTTAATTAATTGAGTGAGAAATGATGGGTATCATTTCGCAAGACCTTGAGCTTTTGTAATCAAATGCGAAAGGTGTACAGCTCTCGTAGAGAGGGCCGTTCATAGTCCTCATCTCAAGTTAATAATAAAGTAGAGAAGACTCAATGCAGACACTATATACTAAGCGACTTATATTGTCAAATTGCTTATTGACTTTATACCTATAATATGCTATACTTGTAGGTAGCATCGTGAGTATTAGTCGGCCCTAGGGGTACGAGATACCTTGCGATTTGGAGAGTCGAATGAAGCTCGTCCGCATGTTCGTTCACATCGTGCTCTACGCGGTCATCGTGACTGCGCTCTCACCCATCATCGTGGCGCAGGATTTGCCTGTTGGTGATCCGCGGAACGACTTGTTCCGTGACCACTTCCAGGCGGTCGTGAAGGCCAACCCGAACATCACCGACTTCGAAAAGATGGTGCCCGGTCAGGAGTACAACCTCCCTGACCGAAGCATCGACAAGCTCGAGCTCGGCGACACCTTCGGGATCTGGGGCAGAGAATTCGGCAAGATCTATGGCATCAAGTACAGCGATGCTCTTGCCGGAAGCAAGCCTCTGGCTGAACTGACAAACAGTTCCAGCACCTCGAACGGGATCACCACCATGCTGGTGGAACGGAACGAAATTCCGAAGTGGATCCTTTCCATACTCATCGTACTCTCCGGACTTGTCGCTATTCTTTTCGTCATGTGGTATACGGAGAAAAGATGGGCGACAACTTACAAGGCTAAGTACCTTGAACAGGAACGATGTGCTAACGAACTCTCAACGGAAGCGCAAAATCTCCGTCATCAAGCGTACTTCAACGTCGATCCGTCAACCGTTGGTGAGCCGATGGTTCAGGGTGGCATCAACGACACGACAGCGGTCGCTCGATTTCAAGACATGGCCGCTGAACGATGGCTCAAGAATACTGGTCATGCGGTAGATAGTGACCAGTTCAACATCGTCCGCCTCGTTCGAGGTCGTGGATGGGGAATCATCTCCAACCGCTACCGTCCGAACACTTGGCGTGAAGTTCGCTACATGGGCCAGACGGTCTACAGGGCAACGGTGGAAACGCCGGATGACTACCTGGAAACGATGTGGGCAAACATGGGCTGTGGCAACGATCTTCGGATCGTCACTGACCAACAGGCGTCGGACAACTGGCGCTTCGTCGAGGACAGTGTCGTCACCGACACCACAGCCGATGCGGAAACACCGACGAGTGCACAGGCACCACAAGCGGTCACCACCATCCCCGGTACACCCACCACTCAGGTGATGGAACCGGTCGAAGGACTGATCGCTCGCTTCGAATTGCGCCGTCCGACGGATGGCAAGCCGGGGATGTTCCGAGTCACTGGCCTCGATGGCACGACCGATCTCTTGGGAGAGGTCCGGGATGACGGCTTCACCCTTCGTGGTGGCCGTCCCGTCGGAAGCTCGAGCATCTAGCACCCGACTCTCGGCGGTACCGAGAACAACATATATGAGCATAGAGCTCAGCATGGCGAACCCAAAAGGTTCGCCATTTTTCTAACTAAATCTAAACAGTGCCCAAGATTTTTTGGCGTTGTGAATATAATAATCAAGACCTATTCGTCCAGCTACTTTATGAGCAAGCATAATAAGCAAAGCTAAAACCAAAAGTTGTGGATTTGTACTAACAGTTCCCGCAAAAAGATAGTTCAGATTCATAAAGAAACCAAAGAAAGCGGCAACAAAAGTTAGAGCTCCAAATATAAGACCAAGCCCAACTAAGATTTCTCCATATGTTATAGCGTAAGACCATGCGACTGCATGTGGAACAACTGCATGATTTAAAAACCAAGCATACCAAGAAGAAACGTCAGGATGTTCCCCTACAGTTTTAGCCAAAGCACCTTTAACAAAACCACCTATCGCAACTCCGGCTTTGTCCCCTGCCCAAACAGGATTAATAGCTTTTTCGTAACCTGCAACTAGCCACTCGTAACCAACATATAGTCTGACAACCAACCAAAATACTGACATTTTTTCGTTATGAAAAATAAAATTTTGTATTTTTTGCATAAAATTTAAAAGATTAGTTATTTATCTATTTATTATAACAAAATAGTTTCTATGCTAGGATAAACTTATGCACAACAAGGAAGACACTACATGGGATGTGGTTGTTATAGGTGGGGGTCCAGCGGGTATGATGGCAGCCGGTAAAGCTGGTTCTTTAGGCAAAAAAGTTTTACTTATTGAAAAAAATGATTCGCTCGGAAAAAAACTCTTAATAACTGGAGGAGGAAGATGTAACTTAACTAATGCAGAGTTTGATACAAGAAAATTTCTTTCAAACTTTAAGGATTCCGATAAATTTCTTTTCTCAGCTTTTTCACAGTTTAGTTCAAAAGATACATTGAGTTTCTTCCACTCTCAAGGCATGGAAACAAAAGTAGAAGCCCTAGGTAGAGTGTTTCCTTTCTCAAATAAGTCTATATCAGTATGGACTGTCCTTTTAGAATATCTAAAAAAAAGCAACGTAACCGTATTGTCCAACACAACAATCACTGGGTTTGACACAAATGAAAACTTAATCACAAAAGTAAAAACCAAAGATCGACAGGAAATACTAGCTAGATCTTTTATCCTAGCTACTGGAGGTAAATCACATCCAGAGACTGGATCAACCGGCGACGGCTTCAAATGGCTGACGAATATAGGTCACACGGTAACAGAACCGAAAACTTCCCTAGTCCCTATAGCTACAAAAGAAGTTTGGGTAAAAAGACTGCAAGGTATCAGTCTGCCTGAAGTAAAGATAACCGTAATTCAAAACGGCGAGAAGCAAGTGACAAAAAAAGGTAAAGTGCTTTTTACTCATTTTGGCCTTTCGGGTCCTACTATTTTAAACCTAAGTAATCAAATAGGTGAATTATTGAAATATGATGATGTGAGCATCTCGTTGGATTTGTTACCTAACCTAGATCATGGTCAACTAAATTTCAAATTGCAGGAAATATTTAAAGATAAAAGTAATAAAAAATTAAAAAATTCGTTTGATGGAGTTTTGTTATCTGCGATAGTTCCCATAATCCTAGAACTTTCTCAAATTGATGGAGAGAAACCAAGTCACAGTGTTACAAAAGACGAAAGAATGAAATTAATCAATACCTTAAAAAACGTAACATTATCTGTAGATAGCTTGCTCGGAGAAGACAAAGCAATAATAACTTCTGGAGGAGTTTCTCTAGAAGAAATAGACTTCAAAAAAATGGCATCTAAAAAATATAACAACCTGTATATTGTAGGAGACCTCCTGGATATAGATCGCCCATCTGGTGGTTACAGCTTACAGTTATGTTGGACTACAGGGTATATTGCCGGTGAAAATTCATAAACAAAGATTAAACTCTAATTTTATTTAGTTGTTTTTTGAGCTCTTCATGATTTGGTATTTTTTCTTCTACTAGATTCCAAAAGCCCTGTCCGTGATTAAATTCTTTTAAGTGACAGAGTTCGTGAACAATAATATAGTCAGCCAACTCTTTTGGTAACAGAACAATTTTATAATTAAAGTTCAAATTCTTTCTGTTTGAACAACTACCCCATCTACCTTTTTGGTTTCTTATAGCAATTCTATTGTACTCAAAATTATAGTGCTGATTGAAAAACTCTAACCGACTCTTTACTAACTGTCTAGCAGACTCTTTGTTTTTTAAATATTTTTTTGAAACAGTACGCTTTTTTTTAGCTTTAACTACTGAAAACTTTTTTAAATAGAATTTTAGTATTCTTCTCATAAATTACTTAAAATCAAGAAGCTCGTTGAACCCATAACTCTTTTCATCATCTACGGAATCTGTGAAAGAATGAGTAGAAAGAAATTTTGCACCAGCAAAATATTCTGTTGATGAAAAAGTTGTGGGTGAGTGAGAGCTTCTTGATTCACAACTACTTATCGAGCTCTAGTATTTTGTCGATCCGTATCTGTTTAACAAACTCTGGAACGTGAGATACCAAAATCATAGCTCCCTCATATTTATCCAAAGCCTCTGCAATAATAGGCAAATGTCTAAAGTTTATATGGTTTGTAGGTTCGTCTAAAATAAGAAGGTTTGGTTTTTGTAAAACCAGTCTAGCAAATGCGACCAGCCCCTTCTGACCTTCTGACAGATTGCCTATTTTTGTATGAATTAATTCTCCAGAAAGCAAGAAACCAGAAGCAACAGACCTCAGAGTCTCTTCAATTTGTTCATTCATAACCTCCATCAATGAATCGTGGACAGTGTCCTCAAAATTTAAAGTAGAAAAATCTTGTCTATAATATCCCACCTTTACTCCTTCAGTTATTATCGCACCCTTTGCTTTTCCACTTGCAAGAGATTCAAGTAGTGTACTTTTTCCAATACCGTTTGGTCCACTAAGCAACAGATGCTGTTTTTTTCTAAGGATCACGTTTGTTTTACGAAGAACTGACTTGTGATTATTCATTATTGAATAAGAAGAAATATTTATTATGTCACCTATTATGTCCGACTCAACTGGTATTATAAAAGGTCTGATAGTTTTATCTTCTCTACGAACATCCACCATATCCTCCTCCAACTCTTCAGCTTTATCTCGCATTCTTCTTGCCACCAGTCTCATCTGACCCCCTTTGTTTGCGAAAAAATTGGCCTTATCTTTATTTGCTTGTATTTCTTTTTGAATCTGAGCATTTTTTCTATTTTCTTTTTCTATACGTGCAGTGATATCTTTGACTACATCAAAATAGTTACCCACGTATTGTTCTATTTTGTGTGTGAAAACATCTAGATACAAAACTCCGTGAGTAAAAGCGTTCAAAAATTCGGCATCGTGAGAAATAACCAAACAAGTTTTTTTGTAATCTACCAAAAACTTTGTTAGATGTTCTATCCCCGCTTTGTCCAAATTATTTGTTGGCTCATCCAAAAGTAATATGTCTGGATTTTGAATAAGAGCTGATGCAAGCAATATTCTCGCCTGCTGACCACCAGAAAATGATTTTATTATTCTATCGTGAGGAGCCTCTAGGTTTACGATTTTTAAAACTTCGTTTATCCTTGGCTCAATATCGTAAACCTTTTGTTTGAAACAATTTTGAAAATACTCTCGCACAGTCATATCCATTTCACTTCGAGGTATAACCTGTCGAGCTATAGCTATCGAAAGTTTTTGATTTATATGTATATCCCCTTCCTCTGGTTTAAGAGCGCCAGTTATGAGTCCGAAAAGCGTACTCTTGCCAGCACCGTTTTGACCCATAATAGTTACTTTTGATCCCTTACGAACAGTAAAATCCACCTCGTTTAAAATAGGTTTTTTTATTCCAAAATTAAAGGAAACTGTATCAAAATTAATTATAACTTCATCTTGTGACATAGAGATCTACTCTACCTTAATTTTGCCAAAGATGGAAGAGACTAAATTATTTATTTTCTTCTAAATCCAAACAAACTGAATTTAAACAGTATCTCTTTCCAGTATCAGTTGGTCCATCATCAAAAAGGTGGCCAAGATGTGAGTCACATTTACTACAGACAACTTCTGTTCTTTGCATGCCGTGAGATTCATCAGTAACAAGTTTAACTGCTCCCGGTAAAGCCTCATCGAAACTCGGCCAACCTGTACCAGAGTCAAATTTGGATTCTGAAGAAAACAGCTCGCTTCCACAGACTTTGCACTTATACATACCACTTCTGTCATCATGTAGAAGCTTCCCACTGAAAGGCGCTTCGGTACCTTTTTCTCTCAAAACAGAATACTCCTCTTTTGTTAATTTATTTTTTATTTCTTCTTCATTCATATGTGTTTTGATTTATCATTTAGTAAATTTTCAAAATTCTTCACGACTTTTTCTAATTTTGGATTTATCACTATCTCGCAATACGGGACATCTTTGTTTCTCTCATAATAATCTTTGTGATAACTCTCTGCTTTATAGAAAACATCCAAAGGCACAACTTCTGTAACTATTGGTTTACCGTTTTCTGTAGAGTTATTTAAATCTTTTATAAAACTTTCAGCAGTATTTTTTTGATCCTCATTTGTATAAAAGATAACAGAGCGATATTGCGTGCCAACATCATTACCCTGCTTATTTAGTGAAGTAGGATCATGAGAACCAAAGAAAACAGTGAGTAAATCAGTGTAAGAAACCTCTTTTGGATCAAATTCCACCTCTGTACATTCTGCATGGCCAGTATTACCACCACAAACTTGTTCGTAAGTAGGGTTCGGCACATTTCCACCAGAGTATCCTGGATAGACAGAAGAAACACCTTTTAACATTTTAAAAACTGCCTCAGTACACCAGAAACATCCACCACCAAAAACAGCTATTTCTTTGCTCATTATGAAGCTAAGTTAAATAAATACTTTATAACCGAAACCAAGCCCACCCACAAAGACTTTAAGACTGGAATAGATGTGGGTACAAGTATAACCAGAGCAAGTATAAATATAAAATCTCTTTTTATTATTCTGAAAACAGCATAAATTATTATTATAGCCACTACTCCAGAAACTAAAGGTTGAAATCCAACTGGAAAGTTAGCAAGAAATTGCAAATACAGATTCTGAATTTTAACTGGGTTTAAATAACTAATTATATTATCCATATATTTATTATACCAAATCTTCTTTACTAAGGATAAACTTTTGTCCCGCGACTCCTGTTCCAGCTATTATTTTCTCAGCTATTATCTCCTCAACTTTTTCTTGTATAACCCTATACATAGTTCTAGCTCCAAACTTTGGATCAAAACCAAAACCAACAACAAAATCTATAAGATCCTGGTTGACTACGAGATCAATCCCTCTATCTGCCAAACGATCATGCAATTTATAAAGCAATAGTTCAGCTATCTTACTAATACTTGCCTCATCTAGCGGATGAAACAAAATAACTCCATCAAAGCGATTTATTAGTTCTGCTTTAAAAACACCCTCTTGTATAATACTCTCAACTATCTCATCTTTGGCTTTCATTAAGTCATCTCCGTTTTGTTGCTTCTTCCAAATAATCTGACTTCCGGCATTTGATGTCGCAATGATTATAAGATTACGAGCATTTACTTTATTTCCAGAACCATCGGAAAACAATCCTTCATCCAATATTTGTAAAAACAAATTCATAACTTCCTGTGTTGTTTTTTCGAATTCATCCAAAAGTAAAACGCCATAAGGATGCTCCTTAAGCATTGTTGATAAAGTTCCTGCCTGACTTTTACCAAAGGAACCAATCAACTTTGCAACAGAATCTGGTCCAGAATATTCTGACATATCAAGACGAATAATATTTGCGTCTTGCCCAAAAAAAACTTCAGCCAAGACTTTTGAAGTCTCAGTTTTACCTACACCTGTAGAACCCAAGAAAAGAAATGACCCTAGCGGTCTGTTAGGGTTATTTATTCCTGAACGAGCTCTGCGAACAGCATGACTTATAGCAACAACTGCTTCGTTTTGACCAATGATTTTTTTACTCAAAAGACTTTCAAGATTCAGTAGCTTTTCTTTTTCTTTTGGTCCCACATCACCCATAGGGATACCAGTTTTGGTTTGTATCAAAGCAACAACATCTTTCTCTTCAACTATTCTTTTACCATTAGAATTTAGTTTTGGTGCTATTTCCTGCAAAAAATCAATTGCTTTGTCTGGCATTATTCCATCTGAAAAATACCTTTGTCCCCCTGTTACAATAGAAACTAAAGCAGGATAAGTAAAAAACATTCCATCATTTTCAAAAACTCTAACTTCATTCTCAAGAACTTTGATACATCCGTAATTATCTATTTCCTTGATTAATATTATTTCAAAATGTTGAGATACAAGAACATTTCTTTCCAAGACAGAATGAAATCTTTCCTTATCCGTAAAAGCAACAATTTGCAAGCTACTAGAAATTAAATATGGTGCCAAAATACTTGGAAGATCTACACCTATTGTTTCAGCTCCCAAAATAAATCCCGAAAAATCGTCAAAAACCAAAATAATATTTCCAGCCAATACTGCTTCATTCATTATTTTTACAAACTCAATTTCAAATTTTTGTTTTGAATTGTTACGAATAAGCATTAACTTGTCGTTAAACAGTACAACCCTCTTATCATTTAACGAAGACAATACTTGACCTTCATATATTCGTTTACTGAGATCACTGATAATCTGAAACTTTCCAGCTTCATCATTTCCAACCAAAATAATATTTGCTCCGTTTTTTCGAAGTAATATAGTCTCTAGCTCCTTACCCTCATTTAAAACATAGTTAGTTTGTATACTATAATATCCTGAAGCAGAAACTAAAGGCTTCTCATACTGTTTTAGATTAAATATTTGTCCGTATGCCCAGTTTTGCCCAATGCCTTTTTTCTTTAATAAATTATCTCTAGACCACCATCTTGCACGCTCTCTATAAGCTGAATTACTGTCCATTATCCATTCTGTGATTCCACAGATTTCTTCTTTTTTAATACCATAAGCG
>JBEBJP010000017.1:0-16522 GCA_040079825.1 Parcubacteria group bacterium | reverse complement strand
CGCCTCGCCTTGAGAACGACGAGGCGTTCTCAAGGCGAGGCGGAGCGGTCTACTTCTTGACGAGGTCGGTTGTTACGACCGTTGACTCGGACGCTTTGCTACCTTCATTCCAACTCATCTGACTTCTCACTTCACACTTGGAGAAGTAGATGTTTCGGCCGCCGTCGTAGAAGCGATAGACCTTACAGCCGTCGTATTCGAACAACAGAGAAACAGGAACTTCTTTGTTGGTCGATTGTTCGGTTGTAACAGGTTCACTCTCGCAACCTGTTACAAAAACGAGTGCGAGAAACGCCAGCGCTTTCTTCATTTGCTCTCCTAGATTAGGATAATAACATATGTAATAAATATGTCAAATCTGTGGGTAAGGAGGGAGTCTCGAAACTTACAGTTTCTGTACACCTGTTCCATTTTTTGCTTCATTTCATTCACAAAAAATTATCACAGGTCTTCGAGTCCCCACGAAAGCTCGCTAAGAAAAAATAAGGACTCTTTTTTAATTTCATCTCGTCGACACTCAATGAAATTAAAAACGCGGAATCACGACACTCGCTGGTGCGATCGTAGACCGTGATTCCGTTCGAGTCCCTCACACAAAGCTACGCTTTGTTCTTACCACACGTAAAAATCCGCTTGCGCGGATTTCATGTGGGTAAGGAGGGACTCGAACCCTCAAGCCTTGCGGCACTAGTTCCTAAGACTAGCGTGTCTACCAATTGCACCACTTACCCAAAATTTGATATTGCAAACTATATCATACTTTTATAAATATTGAAATTTCATTAAAGTTCATATACTATAGAGCTATTGCGCCTATAGCTCAGCTGGTAGAGCAGATCCCTCTTAAGGATAAGGTCCCAGGTTCGATCCCTGGTGGGCGCACTAGTCGAAATAAATCCCATCTGCATGGGATTTATCCGAAGCGCACATAAAAAATCTCCATAAAGGAGATTTTTTCTTTATTCTTATTCCCACTCGTAAAGCTATGCTTTGCTTCTGGTGGTCACGGATAAAATTTTGCTAAATTTTTCCGCGACCCCACCTCGCGCCGTCGCGCTCCGGTCGGCACACGTACGAAAAAATCCTCAACCGAGAGGATTTATTTCGTCGTGTGCCCAGAGTGGGAATCGAACCCACATCCCTTTCGAGACACGATTTTAAGTCGTGCGCGTATACCAGTTCCGCCATCCGGGCAATGTTTTTGGGAGGGAATCTTTTTGAAATTTAATTTTTCGTCAAAAATAAAATTTCAAAACGCGGATTGTCGACAAGCGCTGGTGCGCTAGTAAACCGACAATCCGTGCGATTCCCGCACGTAAAGCTTCGCTTTACTGGAGGCGTGGGCGGGAATCGCACCCGCGTATAAAGATTTTGCAGATCTTTGCCTTACTACTTGGCTACCACGCCTTATGAATTAGTTTTCGTTCAGTAAGTTGTCTATCTTTTGACGGTTTTTCTCACCAAAATCTATTTCAAAATCTATCTGAGGTATTCTTCCTAGTTTTGAGTTTTCTTTTATGAATTCTCTGAAATCAGAACGTTTCCTCTTGGCAAACTCTAATGCAGTTTTTTCAAATTCTGCTGGAAAAACCGTAAAGAAAATAGTAGCACGTTTTCCATCCCTTGTTAATTCAACTCTCGTTACAGTTAAGAGGGAAGAGTTGTTTCCATTTATGAGTAAAAACCTTGCTCCCAAGTCTCTCAATATTTCTCCAATTTTTTCGTTTCTATCACTCATTTATTTTTCGGTTACTACAAAGCTAATTATGCGATCACCAGAAGATATTTCAGTTTTTGACTCTATCATAGAACCAAACTCTGTGCCTTCTTTTGCCTCAGAACTTTTCATTTTTTGTTGTTGAAGCTCACGTATCCTACCTGTTCCTATCTCAATATCTCTTCGCATTATTTTCACCTGAGAACCAGTTGAAATAAGACCTTTTTCTACTCTACCGCCAAGAATTTGTTTATCTTTTACCTTACTAAATATTTTTAATATTTTGGCTTCACCGACAGATTCTTCTACGGACACTTTCGGAGTTCTGGAAACTAAAGTTTCCTTGAGCCACTCGGACATTTTGTAGATAATATCAAAAGTGTGTATTTCGATTTCGTTTCTTTCCGCTAGGTTTTTTGCGGGTGAGTCAATTTTTGTATTAAACCCAATAACTATTGCTTTTTGGTTTCCGTCTGCGTTCTTTACATCTTTTTCAGAAATAGTACCTATTCCAGAAGCTACAACTTGAGGATCCACTTTTTCAGTTTTTAGTTTTTTTATTTCTGACAACAGAGCTTCGAGACTACTTCCTGTATCTGCCTTTACGATAAGTGGAACAATGTTTAACGACACTGGTTCGTTCGTAGGAGTAGATTTGTTTCCAAAAGATGAAACTCTCAAATCCTTTTCTGAACTGATATTTTCCTTTGCTTCGTCACGTGTTTGGAACGTATGAAATGTCTCTCCAACAGAGGGAAGCTCATCCCAGCCTATTATTTTTACTGGACTTGAAAAAGTCGCACTGTCTATCTGTTTGCCAACATAGTTTTCCATCATTCTTACTGGTGCAGTAGCCACACCGGAAGTTATGTACATACCTTTTTTCAATGAACCATTTTTTATTATACAAGTCGCTGATATTCCTTTTTTAATATCGCGGTTACTTTCTATAACAATACCTTCTGCTGGTATGTTTGGTTCTGCTTTCAAATCCTCTATTTCCGCAACTAAAATTATCATATCCAAGAGTTCTGAAACTCCTTCACCAGTTTTTGCGGAAAGGGCAACACAAGGTATGTCTCCTCCAAATCCCTCTATGTAAATCTCATTTTCTGACAAACTTTGTTTTGTTCTGTTTATGTCGGCTCCTGGTTTGTCTATTTTATTTATCGCAACAATATATGGTGTCTTGCTTTCTATAATAGATGAGAGAGCTTCTTTGGTTTGGGTTTTTACTCCGTCTTCAGCAGAAACTACCAAAACTGCAATATCTGCAACAGATGCCCCTCGTTTTCTGATTCCACAAAAAGCCTCGTGTCCCGGAGTATCAATAAAAGTTATTAAATGTTTTTTGTTGTCTTGACCCGTGTGTTCAACTTCGTAAGCAGATATATGTTGAGTTATACCTCCAGCTTCGTTTAAAGGTTCAGAGCTTTTTCTTATATATGAAAGTAGGGTGGATTTACCGTGATCAATATGACCCATTATTGCCACGACAGGAGCTCTTTGTATTGTAGTATTTGAATTGGTTTTCATGGCAGTTAATGTCTGGGTTCATGATATTTTCTATCCTAGGTTTTTCTTTGAATTGTTTATAACCTCTTTTTCTTCTTCGGTTAGTTCAAAAGGACTTTCAAATTTATCCAAAGGTTTGGAAAATACACTTACTCTGTCCCGAGAATAGAGACTAGAGAGTACCACACCTTTGCCGTTTTCTGAAATGAATGAAGTTGTGAAGCTTTGGTTGCCTCCTTCACCAGTTCCTTTGAAAGGGTTAAATCTTATAGTTTCTACCGCCTGAATACTTCGTTTTAATCTTTTTTCTATGCTAACAAAGTGGTTGATTACTTGCTGTTGGAAATCGTTGAGTTTTTTTATATTGTCCAAACTTTCAATAATAGCACCCTCTAGTGACTCTGCGTTCTTGCCACGTAATAGTTTTTTCAATTTTACTTCCATGTGTATCACTAAACCTAGAAGTACTACAACCAATACGACAAGAGAGTATGTTACATATATCGGGTCAAAAATCATGGTGGAATTATACTACATTTGTTGTATTTTGCAAAATACTCTGTATGATAAAAGTATGAACTTTTGGGCACAGATTAAACAAATAAACATCAGAAAACCACAGCGCATTTTTATGGATTATGCATCAACTACTCCAGTAGATGCTTTGGTCCAGGAAAAGATGGACGAGTATCAGTCAACTTTTTTTGCAAATCCAAGCGCACTTTACAGCGAGGCTCTTCATGCAAAAGACTTTTTGAGAGAATCCAGAGAAAGGGTGGCAAATGTACTTAGATCACAAAAAGAGGAGATTTATTTTACTAGTGGTGGAACAGAAGGAAACAACCTAGCATTGCTGGGAGTTTTTGAAGCATCAAAGAAACCAGATTTTAAACCTCATATTGTTACTACAAATATAGAGCACCCAGCTATTTTGGAAGTTTGTGACGAAATAAAAAGGCGAGGTGGCGAAGTGACTTTGGTTTCGGTGGGAGAAGATGGGGTAGTTAATGCAAAAGATATTTTGAATGCAATAAAACAAAACACAGTCCTAGTCAGTGTTATGTATGCAAATAACGAGATCGGTAGTGTCCAACCTATAAAAGAAATAAGTAAGCTAATCCGTGGTTATAGGGAAAAAAATAATACATCTTATCCGTATTTTCACACAGATGCATGTCAAGCTGGATTGTACTTGTCCTTGGATGTTTTACATCTAGGTGTTGATCTCGTGACTTGCGATGGTATAAAAATATACGGGCCAAGAGGTTGTGGTGTGTTGTACGTTAGAAATGGAACAAAAATAAATCCTATTGTATTTGGTGGAGGGCAGGAGGGTGGACTTCGTAGTGGCACAGAAGACGTAGCCAGTGCTATTGGTATGTCATATGCCTTAGAAATTGCAGACAAAGAGAGGGAGGTGGAAAGTAAACGACTTTTGGAATTAAGGGACTACGCCACAGACAGTATCTTAAAAAATTTCCCGAAGGCAGTATTAAACGGTTCCAGGGAAAATCGTTTGCCGAACAATATAAATATTTGTTTTGAAGGTGTTGATGCAGAATTTGCAGTTATTTCTTTGGATGTTTTGGGTTTTGCTGTTTCTTATTCTTCTTCCTGTCGGACACTAAAGGAGGATTCTTCGTCATACGTTGTTTCTGCTTTGGGAAAAAAGGATTGCAGTGAATCAAGTTTGAGATTTACTCTGGGAAAAGGAAGTGCGAAAGCCCAAATAGATAAACTTATTTTCGCTCTAAAAAAGGTTGTGATATAATTCAACTAATGGATGATCTAAACAAGAATCAAATAGTTCTACTCACTTTACTTATCAGTTTCGTCACGTCTATTGCTACAGGTATTATGACGACATCACTTCTTCAGGAGGCTCCTGTGGAGATAACTAGAAACATAAACCGTATAGTTGAAAAAACTATAGAAACTGTAACGCCGTCTAGTCCGGTAGTTTCAGGTCAGAAAGAAGTTACAACTGTTGTGGTCAAAGAAGAGGACTTGATTGTCGATTCTATTGATAAAAATTTAAAAAGTATAGTTAGAATAAAAGAATCAGATGGGGTGACTGGGGCAGTTAGTTTTTACGGTGTGGGTTTGGTTGTAAATAAAGATGGAGTCATAAGTGCAGACAGAAAAACAATAATTGCGAACAATATCTACACGGTTACAATGTCTGACGGTAAGGAATTTAAATTGGTTCCTACGGGAGTTAACAAGCAGACAGATTTTATTTTGTTTAAAGCGGTTTTGCCAGAAAAAGATCCAAAAGATAAAAAAGTCTATGTGTTTGAACCAGTTATTTTTGCCGAAAATGAACCAAAGTTAGGTCAAACTATTATTAGTATAGGAGGGGATGATAAAAATACAGTCGCTGTTGGAAGGGTAGTCGGGCTAAACATGAGAGATTTAGGAGTCGGCACTACGAGTACAAAGTTCTTGTCCGGTATTGAAACAGACATAGTTAATAGGGAATTGGTGGGTGGAAGTCCTGCTTTCAATCTATCTGGTAGTTTAATTGGTATTAAATTGTCTTCTGATCCGTCTAAAGTATTTGTACCAATTTCCACCTTAAAAAAAGACATTCAGACGCTATTGGAGGGTACAAAAAGTGAATAAATACATTGACTTGGGCAAATTTTGCGGTATAATAGATAACCTATGCCACCATCAGGTCACTTTACAACAAAAGCAAAGGAAGCAATCCGAAAAGCACATGAGCTGGCTATTGAACGTGGCCAAAATCATGTAAATCCTCTTCATCTTTTGACTGCTCTCATCCTACAAGAGGAGAGTATTGTCACATCTATTTTGGAGAGATTGGAGATTGATACCATACTTCTATCAGAATCACTTTTAGAAAACATTGAGGGTGCTGAGACAGGTCAAACTTTGTCCGCATCATATCAGATATATCTGACTCCAGAGTTAGCACAAACTATAGACGCGTCTGGAAAAGAAGCTAGTCTTTTGAACGATGAATTTATTTCTACAGAGCATTTGTTCATGGCTCTAACTGAAGTGCCGAGTGCTGCAAAAGACCTCTTGGCTAAATTTAAAATAAACAAAGAAGCAATAGTTCGGGTGATAGATGAAATAAAAAGCGCAAAAGGCCCAGAACACGATGCTCCAAAGAAATTTAAAGCACTTGGAAAGTTTACAAGAAGTTTAACAAAACTAGCTCAACAAAATAAACTAGATCCAGTTATTGGGCGTGACGATGAGATTTCTCGAATAATACAAATACTTTCTCGGAGAACCAAGAACAATCCTATATTGATCGGTGAGGCTGGTGTTGGAAAAACAGCTATCGTAGAAGGTCTAGCACAAAGAATGTCCATGGGAGATGTTCCAGAATCATTGAAAGACAAAGAACTCGTATCTCTTGATTTGGGTCTGCTTATCGCAGGAACAAAATATCGTGGTGAGTTTGAAGAGAGATTGAAAAATATTTTAAAAGAGATTGAGCGATCAGACGGCAAGATTATTCTTTTTGTAGACGAGATCCACACTATTGTTGGTGCTGGGTCTGCCGAAGGATCTCTTGATGCTTCTAACATGTTAAAGCCTGCTCTTGCGAGAGGTGAGCTTCGAGCTATTGGAGCAACAACTTTGAAAGAATATCAAAAACATATCGAGAAGGATCCTGCACTAACTCGTCGTTTTCAACCTGTACATGTAAATGAACCTACTATAGAGGATGCTATAACAATACTTCGTGGACTAAAAGAAAAATACGAGCTATATCACGGTGTACGTATTACAGACGAGGCTATAGTTTCTGCAGTTAATCTAAGTAGTAGATACATAACTGACAGATTTTTGCCCGACAAAGCCGTGGATCTTATTGACGAGTCTGCTTCATATCTAAAAATTGCATTGGAAAATAAACCGCCAGTTCTTCAGACTGCACAATCAAAAATAGTTAAACTACAAATAGAGTTAGAAGCTCTGAAAAAAGAAACAGATCCAAAATCCAAAGCTCGATTAAAGGAGATAGAAAAATCCATCGCAGACTTGAGAGAGGAAACATCTGAGATTGAACTAAAGTGGAACAACGAGAAAGAAACTGTGGGTGAAATAAAATCAATCAAGAAAAATCTTGAGGAGTACCGTCGTGAGGCTGATACAGCAGAAGCAAAAGCAAACCTTGGGCTTGCAGCTGAGATCCGTTATGGAAAAATCCCAGCTCTTGAAAAGGAATTGGATACTAGAACAAAAAGACTAAAGAAACTTCAATCTTCCAGAAGAATTTTGAAAGAAGAGATTTCAGAAAACGACATCGCGACTATTGTTTCCAAATGGACAGGCATACCTGTTTCTAGAATGCTAGAAGAAGAGGCAGACAAATTGAACAGAATGGAAGCTGTTTTGAAAAAGAAAATAGTAGGTCAAGACGATGCAGTAAAAAAGATATCTGACACGATAAAAAGAAGTCGTGCTGGGATCGCTGATCCAAACAGACCTATTGGTTCGTTCCTTTTCCTTGGACCTACAGGTGTTGGTAAAACAGAACTAACAAAAGCTCTAGCACAGTTTATGTTTGATGACGACAAAGCTCTTATACGAGTCGACATGTCAGAGTTTATGGAGAAACACAGTGTTTCAAAGATAATCGGTGCACCTCCAGGGTATGTTGGACACGAGGAGGGTGGAAACCTAACAGAACAAGTTCGTCACCGACCATACTCAGTTATTTTGTTTGATGAAATAGAAAAAGCACATCCTGAAGTATTTAATATTCTTCTTCAGGTTCTTGATAATGGACGATTGACTGACGCGAAGGGTAGAGTTGTTAACTTCCGAAACACAGTTATTATTTTAACTTCTAACATTGGCGCAAGATACATAGATAAGATGGAAAAAATCGGTTTTGCTTCTGAAAGAACCGATAAAGCAAATTACGATGATGCAAAGTCAAAAGTGATGGAGGCACTAAAGGACCATTTCCGTCCAGAATTCTTGAACCGACTAGACGACATAATAGTCTTTGATATTTTGAGTAAAGAAGCCATAGCAGATATTGTTAAAATTCAGGTTGAGATAGTTAGACAAAGACTGGATCAAAAAGAGATAAAACTTGTTCTTGCTGATACTGTCTTCGATCATTTGGCTAAGGAGGGTTACAGTCCACAATACGGCGCAAGACCACTTAAGAGACTGATCCAAAATAAAATTCTAACTCAAATCGCAAGTCTTATGGTGAGTAAGGGTCTTATGAAAGGTGGCTCAATAACAGTAGATATAAAGAACGGTGAGTTTGTGTTTACAGTAAAGAAAGGCAAGAATGGCTCATTTATAAGTGACAGTCTTGTTGAGGGTGGAGTATTGGCCTAATTAAAAAAAAATGCTAAAGTATTTTTTAGACAAGTTTTCCCACTAGAGGTGGGGAATGAGTCTAAATGCGTCGGTGGCGGAGTGGTCAATCGCACTAGACTGTAAATCTGGCGCCTTCGGGCTTCGTTGGTTCGAATCCAACCCGGCGCACAAAAAATCCCCGCAAGGGGATTTTTGTGCGCCGGAGCAAAACATGTTTTGCGAGTTGGATTCGAACGACGGAGCGATTCAGACTTTATCAAAAGTCTGACGCGAGTCGGTGCCTAGCCCGAAAGTTTGCGTCGGCAAACTTGAGAGGCGAAGGAGAAATTCCAACCCGGCGCACAACTAGATTTTGTTCGAAAAATATCCTTATTATAAGGGTTATTTTGTGCTTGACAATATACTCTATAAGGTGTATAATTGTAGTAGTTGAAATTGTGTTCTAAGAAAGCACTCAAGCTTGATGGTTTTCTTGGGACAATTTCGTTCCAAGTTCTTTGAGGGGGTCACATGATTCTGCTGTATTTGAGGATCGCGTTGTTCTTTGGGTTTGTGAATTACGTCTACGAACTCGCAAATCGTTGGGGGGGCAACTCCAACAACACTCGTCGCTACAATGCGGCGGCGGAAGTTCAGAAGGAGCTCCAGAAGCATGGCTTCCACGAATGTCCGTATTGCTACTGGTCAACCAGAACGCGGTACGAACACCTCGAAAGATCCAACAGCTGGTGCTCTGCCGAAGCAGAGCGTTCTCTCAACAGGCAGTTCGATTCGATGGTCGGCGATCAGTACGATCCGTACATGGATCCGAATTCCTTCGAGGGAATGCCAGATCGCTACATGCACTGACCACTCACGAATCGACTTGGTTCTGGGCGCATTTCCTTCGGGGAGTGTGCCTATTCTTTTATACAAACTTCGCAAACTCACTTAAATTTGGAACCCACGGACTCACCTCACTTTTCATAATCTCAGTTCTAACATTCTCCAGTACTCCGCACACAAAATACAATCTTGTGTATAAATTTTTTTAGGAGTAGTAGGGTTGGGACTATGATATATTATTTGCATGAAATTAATTACATTAAATACTTGGGGAGGTAGGATCCACAGCCCTCTTTTAAAGTTCTTTGAAGAAAATAAAGATGTTGATGTTTTTTGTCTTCAAGAAATCTACCATAACTCCAAGACCGCTTTAATTGGGTCAGAACTTCATAAGGATGCTTTTAATCTATTTAATGAAATAAAAGAAAAGTTGTCTCATCATTATGGATATTTTAGACCTAGCGTTGGGGAAACTTATGGATTATCGATTTTTGTTAAAAAGGATATTCAAGTAGAGGAGGAGGGGGATATTCAGATATATGATGTTCCTAATTATGTATCTGGAGGAAACCATCCTCGCAATTTACAATGGATTAATATTAAAAAAAATGATTTCGCATTAACAGTAGTTAATGTTCATGGTCTGTGGAATGGAAACGGAAAAACAGATACAGAAGATAGACTAATACAATCAGAAAATATAATCAGATTTATTAAAACACTAAATAACCCATTTATATTATGTGGAGATTTTAACTTATTACCCGATACTGAAAGTCTCAGAAAATTTGAGCAATTTGGCTTACTAAACTTAGTAAAAGAAAATAACATAACCTCTACTAGAACAAGTTTGTATAAAAAAGAGCACAGATTTGCCGACTATGTTTTTGTAAGTAAGGGGATTGAAATTAAAGAGTTCAAAGTTTTACCAGATGAAGTCTCGGACCACAGCGCTTTATTATTAGATTTTGAATAGAAGATATTCTGAAAATTCACTCAAAAGACTCAAAAATTTACAAATATTTTTTGTCGTAACGTATCATTGAATTTTCAATAATTTTTAAACCTTTTCCCTTTTTTGTAACTTCGTAATAACCATCTTTGTTTTTAATAATCATTTTTTCAAGTAACAGTTTCTTGAGTTTTAGGGTTAGTGTTCGTGTTGAAATCCCTGTAAGGGATTTTTCTAAATCAGAAAAACGTTTTGGTTTATCCATCAAGAAATGCATAATAAGCATCGTCCAAGTATCTGAAAGAAGTTCGGCTACTTTGGTGATAGGGCATTTGACTGTTTGTGGTTTCATAAGAATAATATTCTATCACAATTTATTCTGCTTTACAAAGTAAAGCTGTACAGGATATAATAAACACCTATTAACTAACCAAAATAAATATGAACTATGAAACGCTTGCAAACAAAGATACTGTTGAAAAAACTATTAACTCACTTAAAGAAAGAAATATTGAAGCATTTGTTGTAAACAGTGGTTCTGAAGCTTTAGAAAAAATAAAAGAACTTGTCAGTGAAGGAGCAAGTATTATGAACGGGGCGTCAAAGACACTTGAGCAAATTGGTTTTGTGGATTATTTAAAATCTGGCGAACACAAATGGAACAACCTACATGAAGCTATTTTGGCGGAGAACGACAAAGAAAAACAAGCTGAATTGCGAAAAAAATCAGTATTGTCTGACTACTACTTAGGTAGTGTTCATGCTTTGGCTGAAACTGGAGAAATCGTTATTGCTTCCAATACAGGTAGTCAGTTACCGCATATTGTTTTCACCTCACACGACGTAATTTTTGTTGCTAGTACAAAGAAAATAGTTCCTACGCTGACAGATGCGATAGATAGACTTTATAAGCACGTAATTCCTCTAGAAGACGAGAGAATGATGGGGGTTTATCATGTTCACACTAGTCCTAACAAAATACTCATTATAAATGGTGAAAATCCTATGATGGGAAGAAAAGTGAGATTGATTTTGGTAAATGAGGATCTGGGATACTAGATTTCAGGGGGGGCAAAAGACTGCATTTTTCCCTCAGAGGATCTGGTATAGGCCTTTCCTTGGCTCTAGGAAAGCCCTCAGTTGCATTTTTACAGCTTTTCTGTTAAGTTATAGCAACTATGTCACAAGATAGATTAATACCCTTGAGAAACAAGGAATCAGGCGAAGTCTACTGGACTTCAAAGAATAAGAAAAAAGTCGAGCGAAAAATCGAGCTTAAAAAGTATAGTAAAAAACTTAGAAAGCGAGTTAGTTTCAAAGAAGCTAAGAAATAACAAAAATTCGCCAAAAGGGCGATTTTTTGTTATCTTTTCATATGAAGGGGGATTAGTTAAGTGGCATAACAGCGCTCTCCAAAAGCACTGTCGGGAGTTCGATTCTTCCATCCCCCGCCAAGTCGTGCGCAGCACGAGACGCGTCAATGTAACGTTTTTCTGACAAAGTAAAGCAATATTCAGAACAAAAAATCATCGATACAAATCGATGATTTTTTGTTAATATACAAAGAACAACTATCATTATGAATTCATCAGATCAAATCTATCAGGATGTTCTTCAGGAAGCTCAAAATAATCCTCAAATTATGGGAATTGTTTTAGGTGGCTCTCGTGGCAAAGATGATACTTTTCTTACTCCACATTCAGACTACGATGTGGTTGTTATCGTTTCAGATAATGCTCCAGAGCAACTTAAGGAAAAGATAAAAGATTTTGAAAATCCTAAATTTGAAGTTTGGGCAAAGACCCTTACAGAATTCAAAGAACATGCTCGTTGGGGTACAGAACATGATTGGGATAGATATAACTACACTCATAACAAAGCAATAGTAGACAAGACAGGAGAAATTCAGAAAATAGTAGAAGAAAAAGGAAATTTACCAAAAGAAGTACAGAGAGATTTTCTGGAAGAAAATTTAGATTGTTATATCAACTCTCTTTATCGCTCTGCCAAGTATTGGAGAGATGGCAATGAACTTTCAGCTCTTATGGATGCTAGCGAGTCACTGCCTTACTTGATGAGTTCTTTATATGCTCTAGAAAGTCGTATAAAACCATATAATAAATATTTTGAATGGGAACTTAGAAATCATCCTTTGAAACTTCTGCCATGGTCGGTTGATGAGCTTATCGCTGACTATAAAATCATTCTTACAACTGGAGATATTAAGACCCAGGAAAAGATTTGGAATGGTGTAAAGAAACTATTTATTGAGCAAGGGTATAGTAAATCCATTGATGGATGGAAAGGTAAATATTTTGTTGGATGATAAATAAAAATATATCTATGAAAAATTACAAATTAATTATCCTTGGACCTCAGTGTTCTGGAAAAACCACTCTTACTAGATTTTTAAGAAAAAACTATCCCGATTTACCAATTCTTGAAGAAGATGAACTTTTTACCGAGTTAAATGGAGGAGAGTATCCTCAAGATGTTGAATATAAGGAAAAGTCCATACGTCCAAAACTTGAAGAAAAAATAAAACAATCTGATAATATTATTTTTCTCACAAGTTACTGTAATCCAGTTCTGTTAAAAGAGTTAAAAGCTAAAGGCTTTAAAGTTGTTCAGCTAGTTTTAAGCCAAGAGGAATTTCAAAAAAGAAACGAGAAAAGAATGCGAGAAGATGGATATGCAGACGCTAATGTCTGGGCTAAGGAAGTCTTCGGTTTCCATGATGAGGTAAAGAATGAAGGATGGGCTCATAAATCAATTGATGCTAGCCAATCAATTGAAATGGTAGCTAAGGAAATTATAGACCTCTTGGAATATTAAAATAATATGTCAGAAAACACTTGGAAGGAATACTTTGAACGGACAAAAGATATTAAACCTAGACCTTTACTTGTTAAGGCGGTGGATTTTGTGAGTGACAAAAATGAAGCATTGGATTTGGGCTCTGGCGCCCTGAATGATGTGAAGTTCCTTGTTTCAAAAGGTTTTAAACATATTACTGCAGTAGATAGTAAACCAATCGCCCAAGATATCATTCAAAACTTTCCATCAGAAATTGTCTTATATGTTATCAGCACTTTCGAGGATTTTGATTTTGTTGAAAATAAATATGATCTGATAAACGCTCAATATTCTTTACCATTCAATCCAGAGGCAACTCTAGAAAGAGTATTCAAATCAATTCTCTTTTCTCTCAAAAATGGCGGCATACTTACTGGTCAGTTTTTTGGCACCAAAGATGAATGGAATGTCGAGGGTCATAAAATGAACTTTCATACCCGCGAACATGTAGAGAAATTATTGAGTGGTTTAGAAATGATTGATTTTAAGGAGGAAGAAGCTGACAGGCCAACAGCAAAGGGTGACATGAAGCATTGGCATGTTTTTAATTTTATTGTGAGGAAAGGATAATCACCTTGCATAGCACGGTCTAAAAAGTTCCAACACAAGACGCTACGCCTTAATTTTCAAAATACTTTTCTGCTTTTTGTATATCTTCGATCGAGTTTATAGTGACCCATTTTGTGGTTATTATTCCTGTGACAGGCAACTCATCTTTTTGTTGCATTATTGTTTGAGGTAATCCAAACTCACCACCATAAACTTCGACTCCTGGGTGTTTAAAAATATCCGTATCCAAAACATAAGCTCCTGTTGCTACGTGTGCACCTTTTACTTTTTCTTCATCAGTTTGTGGTGAAAATCCATCAACAAAACCATCTTTTATTTTTACACTATAGTAGTTGGGCATATTCATACTTTGCACACCAAAAGATCTAGGATAAAGTAGATATTTCTCTAACTCCTCTTTATCATGAATATCGTCGCCGTTTATTACCAAAAATCTTTCTTTTTCTTTCAGTAGATTTTTCGCTGAAAGTAGTGCTCCGAAAGTTCCTCTCATAGGTATCTGGTCAACGTAAATTACTTTTTTATTGTAAAAATTATCTCCTACGTGAGATTTGATTTTATCTTTTAGGTGTTCAACCACGACTATCACTTCATGCATTTCGTCCGGAAGGGAAGCAAAAATCCTATCTATTATAGTTTTTCCAGCAATGCTTATTAGAGGTTTGGGTGTTTCAAAAGTGAGTGGTTGTAGTCTGGTGCCTTTTCCACCAGCCAGGATTATTGCTTTCATTATTACATCTTATTTGGTTATGTTTTTTTAGGCAAGGCAAAGGGGTCCCGCAATTGGGACCCCTGAAAGCCAAAATTAAGAACAGTGTATTAGACTTTGATTCCTCCGTATTCCACCTGGTTGGAAAGTTCGCCGTAGACACTCATGGTGTCCAGCTTGTCCTTGCACCGCATGAACTGTAGTATCAGTCGGAGATACCCCAGACCGAACTCGTCCTTCCTTGAGGAGATTTCAGGGAAGCTCATGAACTGCACACTCAAGATGTCGTTTGAGGGAACAGTTCGAAATTCCCCCCAAAAACAACCCGTTTCAAACAAGTGCAGTTTACCCTTACCACCTCCTTTAGACTTGGGGATTCTCTGTACCATCTCCGCAATAAAGTGGAGATGGTGAATCACAAGACCGGTCTCTTCCCACACCTCTCTTTCTGCTGCTTCGTGGAAATTTTCATCTTCTTCAACTTCCCCTCCGGGAAGCGAAAGTCTCTTCTCGCCGTCTCTGTGTTCGACGATGAGAATCCTGCCGTGGACGTCGTGAACGATGACATTTGCGCCATTGGATCTCATCCAACACCTCCTCCACAACCTTACTATTTTTCTATTTTTACGTCAAAAAAGCTTTAACTTCCTTTTCAATACTTTTGTTTTGGGTAGGGGTGAACCATTTTATTTTTTTATCCCTTTTGAACCAAGTCATCTGTCTTTTTGCGTAGTGCCATATTTCAGTATTAAGTTTTTTTACCATTTCGTCTTTTGTTATTTTTTTATCCAAATAATCCGCAAGAAATCTATATTCAAGTCCAAGTTCTCTCATGCGTTCAAAGCTAAGTCCGTGCTTGTGTAGATTTTCCGCCTCAGTTATCATTCCTATTTTCAATCTTTTATCTAAACGAGTTTTGATTCTCTTTTGTAGAGTTTCCTTATCTAAGTTTATTCCTATCTGTAAAAAATCGTATTTTGGAGGAAGGGAAGTCGTTGGCGGTACTTTGCCAAGTGAAGTCGCAATCTCAATAGCTCGTATTAGTCTAACGGGGTTTTTTGAGTCTATATTTTCTAGTCGTTCAAGATCTAACTCTTTTAATATTTTCACTAACTCTTCTAGACTTTTCTCACCTAGCTCCTTTCTTAGTTTATTATTAGCTTCAACTTCCGGCAGAATTTTATTTTGAACCACTGAATCAATATAAAAACCTGTCCCTCCACAAATAATAGGTAGTTTGTGTCTTTTTAAAATAGCTTCTATTTTTTGTTCAGTAAGTTTCTTCCAATCAGCAACTGAAAAAGTTTTCTTTGGAGAAATTACATCCAGAAGCCAATGATGTATCCCTTGCATCTCTTCTTCGGTTATTTTTCCTGTTCCAATATCTAGACCCTTGTATACTTGTCTTGAGTCAGCAGAAATAACCTCGCCGTTGTATTTCTTTGCGAGTTCTACAGCCAAGGCGCTTTTACCTGTAGCAGTTGGTCCGAGGATAACTAGGATTTTGTTCATTTTTGTTTGATCAACATAATAACGTTATATAGAATCAAAAAGCAATGGATGTTATAATTTATTCTAATGACACTTCTTTTTATTGGTTTGATGTTTTGTGGCACATTTGCGCTTGGGCTTAGTGATGTTTTTAGAAAAAAGTATTTGAATGAAGGGTTGGATGATCAGGTTTTTCTAACAATAACATTATTTTTAACGGGAATATTGCTTTTACCAGTAGTTATTTTTTTGGGAATTCCAGATATAAAAGATGGTTTTTGGTCTGCTTTTGTCGTTACAATGTTACTTAATCTAATATCTCAAAATTTATTTATAAAAGCCTTTAAAATGAGCGAGGCTTCTCTTATAGCACCATTGAGGTTGATAATTCCTTTATTTGTTGTTATTACTGGCTTCCTCTTTTTAGGAGAAAAGCCATCTTTTATGGGTGTAGTTGGTATTGTAATAACAATGTTTGGACTATGGTTTTTATTGTCAGATGGAAGAAATAAATATCAAAATTTTTTATTAATTATAAAGGATCGGGGGGTAATTTCTGTCT
>JBEBJP010000016.1:0-17238 GCA_040079825.1 Parcubacteria group bacterium | reverse complement strand
CATATAGACCCTAAATATGAAAACAAATATAATTTTAAGAATAAAACCTATATTATTTTTACACAAAATGCGGAGTAATTACCTGGACGTTTAAAAAAGACTTTTTGTACCCAAATAGTGGTATAATTAAATCCATGAATACATATTCTTGGTATCAAAATTTGATAAAACCATCATGGGCTCCACCTAGTTATGTGTTTGGACCAGTTTGGACTGTGCTTTATATTTTGATTGCTATTTCTTACGGTTACGTTTTTTATTTATATTTTACAAAAAAGATTCCATTCATAGTCGCGCTTCCGTTTATTTTAAACTTGGTTTTTAATTTAATTTTTAGTCCAATACAGTTCGGTCTACAAAATAATCTCTTAGCCTCAGTTGATATTTTACTTATTTTGGCAACGTTAGCTTGGTCTCTACTGTCTATTTATGCTTATGTTCCATGGGTTTCATTTATAAATATTCCGTACATATTATGGGTTTCGTTTGCGACTACCGTACAGTTGGCTATCACATACTTAAACAGATAAAATGAAAACTGTTACAGTTAACGACAAGATGCAAAAAGGTTACAAGTATAAGCTTACTTGTCTTCCTGGTAAAAAATTTGATCCTCTTTTTAAGCCACAACTTACTCCAAAACAAATTCTTGCTCTGGGTGCTTTTGGTGGAGTTTATATGAGGGATTGCACAAAGGAGTTCCCAAAGGATTGGTTTGTAAAAGCTAAATTTGCAAAAGATAAGAGAGATAAAAAAATAAATTATTTTTGCGTAAACGCAAGTCAGCCTCTGTCTGTGTGGCGAAAGAAAGGATGGATATACAAAGATGACCCTAGGGGTTGGTTCCAGTGGTACTGCCGTTATTATATGGGTAGGAGAATCGAAGTTGAAGACTTAAGACAAATAAAAAGATGGATAAAAATGAGACGTCACATTGGCCAAGTAGTTGCCAACTGTCGCATAGGAGATTTGAAATGTAGACCTCGTCAAAGACAGGCACTTTTACATTGGGCGTATGATTCGAGGAAAATATAGTCTAACTTGTTTTATGTATTAATGTGTGACATAAATAATATTGGAGGAGGGAAACATATTGGGAAACGAAACTCAAATGATGGTCCGAGTTGTCATCGTTCAGTCTTCTTTCGCCTCCGACGATGTGAGGCGTGAGTTGTGCGAGGCGGGGTTTGTTTGGAATAGGGACTTCATTGTGTTATCGAATGGTTCAAGAGCTCTGGACTATATCGTCCCCAACAGTCGTCAACTTTTGGTGGCAGGGACGATCAGTTCTGATCCTGTGCCTGTAGTACTCATGGTAGAAGAGGCCAAGAGAAAGAATGGTCAGGTCGAGTCTTGGTACTTTTCGGTTCTTACTCACAAGAAACCACCACTATTCGACCGTTACGTGAAGAAGGGCCTCAACGGTAAGTACTGCACTAACCTAATTGTCTCCCTTCGGGAATGGCTCAAAGTGGAACCTTCCTAGAAATGATGGATAGAAAGAGTAACAGCCGTTCTCGCTTTGGCGCGGGGACGGTTGGTTTTTTATGTTAAAATTGTAAGGTGAAGAAAAAAATACTCAAAAACAAATACATGGTATTTTATGCTTTGTTAATTTTAGTGCCCGTTTTAATATTTTATCTAATTTCATCAAAGACTGTTTTTAAAAAATATCCATCTATTCTCGGATTTGGAGATGTTATGTTTGATCGTGGAGTAAGAAATATAATCGAAAAACGTAAACGCGACCCCTTCGAATATATTAAAAAAGATTTAAATTTGATAAATAATTTTGATATTGTGACAGTCAACTTAGAGGGTCCTATAGTTGAGATGGACAGAGCTCAATGTCAACAAAAAATATACAACTTTCAGTTTTCCAAAGATACAACTGATAGGTTAAAAAGTATTGGAGTGAATATGGTTAATATTGCTAACAATCATTCCTACGACTGTTTAAAAACAGGTTTTCTTGCAACCAAGAAGTATTTAGAAGAAGCACAAATAGAATACATGGGTGACAGAGATCTAGATAAAAGTTATGTAATAAAAAATATAGATGAGAAAAAAATTGCGTTTGTAGGCATAGACGAGCTCACAGGTCCTTATCCCGTTTCAAGGTATTATCCTATTGTGAAGAGACTTAAATCCGAAAATGATTATGTAGTTGTAAATATTCACTGGGGCACTGAGTATGAGTTGCAGGAAAATTCTTTACAAAAAAGTATTGCTCACAATCTTATAGACAACGGTGTAGACGTTATTTTTGGTCACCACCCACACGTTTTAGAACCTATGGAGGTTTATAAAGGAGCCGTCGTTTTCTATTCTTTAGGAAATTTTGTTTTCGATCAGGATTTTGGTGATACAACTATTGGTTTGGGAGCAGGTGTTGAATTTCAAGATAATAAAAAAGTATTTAATATTTTCCCTTATAATATAAAAAAGTTTGCTCCGGATTTTATGAAAGGTGAAGAAAAAGATGTATTTTGTCAGAAATACTTGAAAGGATTAAATCAAAAGGATTGCAGATTTATTGTTCAAACATAAGATGTTTATTTGTGGGTGTTAGTGATTTTAATTATCTTATGTTTATTATTAGTTAGAATTCTAAAAAAATTTAGATAAATGCGCTATAATATGGGAATGCAAAAATTTTTAACTATACTTAAAAAATATCGCTTGGTTATTCTTGTGTCGATTTTTATTTTAGCTATTACTGCTTGGATAGAACTTGGTAGTGGTAGGTCATTTTTTGGACCGGATGGTAATTTTGGATGGTGGGAGGGAAGTGTATGGAGTTCTGAGAACTCTCAACGAGTGGCCGACGCCTACACATTTTCTCACGTGATTCATGGAATGATTTTTTATGCTTTCTTGTGGCTTGTTGCTAGAAAGGTCCCTGTTAAATACAGATTTCTGATCGCACTTTTCTTTGAAGCTGGTTGGGAGCTTTTGGAAAATTCTCCTATAATTATTGATCGTTATCGAGCCGTTACTATTTCTTTGGGGTATGTTGGTGATAGTGTACTCAATTCTCTTTCAGATATTGTATTTGCGGGTATGGGTTTTCTTATTTCTCGTTACTCAAAGTTTTGGGTATCAGTCTTTCTGATTATTTTTATGGAAATTGGTTGTTTATTTTGGGTTAGAGATAATCTAACTTTAAATGTAATAATGCTCGTCTATCCACTAGAATCAATAAAGACTTGGCAATCTGTTGGACACTAATACGTTGTGATATAATTATCTAGTATAATTTATTTATTAAGCTTTATTTTTTATATGTCAGATAATAATCAAAATAATTGTCAGGTTTGTGGTTCTGGAAATGGTCGTTGTGGTTCATGCGGTAATATGTGTGGTTTTGGTAGTAAACATATTTTGAGATGGATACTTGGAATTATTATAATAACTTGGGTTTTCTCAATCGGTATGAGATTCGGTGAATTAAAAGCTGAATTGCAAGGATCTTCTTATGGAAACAGTTACAGACATAGTAGAGTTATGCCAATGATGGGAGGCGCTTCATTGGACCAGAACACAGTTTTCTTTTCGGAATCCGTTCCTGCGACTCAAGTCGGTGGGGGAGTAAAAGTAATCAGAACAAACTAATTTTAAAAGAGACCGTCCAGTAGGGCGGTCTCTTCGTATTTGTGGGCGCTATTGTTTTAAAATGCTAGTATGGAAGTATGGACAAAAGTAAAATTATAATTCTCTTAGTTGCGATAACCTTGGTGTTTGTTGGGTTGTGGTATTTTGTTATACACAAAGAAAATAAAATCAAGAATTATCCATCATCTGGTACGGACATAGTTGCATTCGGGGATAGTTTGATAGAAGGTGTGGGGGCGAGTTCTTCTCAAAGTAATCTGATTTCTGTTCTCTCAAAAAAAATAGGCAGGCCAATAATAAATCTGGGTGTATCAGGAAACACAACAAGTGACGGATTAGATAGAATATCTGACTTAGATAAATATAATCCTAAAGTTGTGATTCTACTTTTGGGAGGGAATGACTATTTGAAGAAAGTCCCAATAGATGCAACTTTCAATAATTTAGAAAAAATAATAAAGAATATTCAAGATAGAGGAGCTGTGGTTGTGTTGCTCGGAATACGAGGGGGTATATTTAATGACAAATTTGAATCAGGTTTTGAAAATCTACAGGAAAAGTATGCGACAGTTTATGTGTCTGATGTTTTAGATGGGTTGTTTGGAAATACGCAGTATATGTCTGACGCGGTACATCCAAACAATCTAGGTTATGAGAAAATCGCTGACCGTGTTTACCCTGTATTGTCTAAAGTTCTTAGGTAATTTTACTTATCCACACTCTTTTAGTTGACTGGTGAACTCTAGTTCACCTATAATGTTATATACAAAGAAACATTATAAATTTAAACAACAAAAACATGAGCAAACAAAACCTGGAGAGAGAATTGAAAAGAGAATTGGGAGTACTTAATGAAGTCATAGATGGAAAAATCATAAGAGGTCAGTCATACGCAAAGGAAGCCAGGAGACACAAGTTTGTTCTGTCTAGTCTTTCAAATCTCCGTAGAGCTAGAACAAATTGGATGACTAGATCATTTTCAACATTTTCTTTAATTTAAAAATATGAGTGAGCAACTATATACAAATCACAAAAACAAAATATTGGAATTCTACAGAAAGAATAGACGCCTACCTGGATACAAAGAGATCATGACCCTGTTGGGATTCAAGTCTAAAAATGCAGTGTATAAACTTATAAATAAACTAGTTGATGACGGTATTGTTGATAAGGATTCCAACGGAAAGTTAACACCAATGAAAATCTTTGGAGAAACACCTCTGCTTGGACTAGTTGAGGCCGGGATACCCACCATGGTTGAAGAAGATAACACAGAGTCACTAAACCTAAATGAATACTTAGTTGGTAATAAAAGTGGTTCTACTTATTTGTTGGAAGTAAAAGGGGATTCAATGATAGATGAAGGTATCCGTGAGGGTGATTTGGTTTTAGTTGAAAGAAGGGGAGATCCAAAAGATGGTGATATCGTTATTGCAGAGGTGGATGGTGGTTGGACGATGAAGTATTATAAAAAGAAGGGTAATCTAACTTATCTTAAACCAGCAAACAAGAACTATTCTCCAATATATCCACAGTATGATTTGAGAGTAGCCGCCATAGTAAAAGGAGTTATCCGAAAATATTAGCCAGCTAATTGTTGGCCGATTATGCTAATATATTTATATGGAAATAGACCCAATATTGGAGATAGAAAAAAAGATCCGAGAGCTTCATGATGAAGCTTCAAAATATACCAAACCAGTTTTGCAACGGTATCCACTAATTTTCGCTTTTCTTTTAACATTTTCTCTTGCAGCTATCTTGCATGGTTTTGAGTTAGCTACAGATGAAATGTCTTTATTCCGTGATAATCCGTGGCTTCTTATTATAATTGGTTCTGTCACGCTTCTTCTCACTGGTACACTGTATAAAATTTTGGAAAATGACAATAAGTAAGATGACTCATAAAACTTTTACGGATAAGGTTATTCACGTTGTTAGAAAAATACCAAAAGGTAAAGTTTTGACTTACAAAGAAGTGGCAAAGAAGGCTGGGAATGAAAACGCCAGCCGTGCGGTGGGTAGCATAATGAAGAAAAACTATAACATGGAAGTACCATGTCATAGAGTAATAAAATCTGATGGAACACCAGGAAAGTATAATAGGGGAGATCTTAATAAGATAAGAATACTTCGGTTGGAGGGTGTCATGATTTAGTATTGTGACATGTTATAATAAATTCATTAAAAATTAAACATAGCTTATGTTGTCTATACTAATAGGTTCAGTAGTTATATTTGTCTTCGGTGCATTTTGGTTTACGGTTTTGTTTGGTAAAACTTGGGCAAAGCTTATGGATTTCAATCCGGCAGGAGATGCACAGGCTAAAAAAATGGGAATGGTTAAACCATTGATACTTAACTTCCTTCTGAACGTGGTGGTTGCTAGTGTTTTATACTCTATCTTTCATCAGTTGTTTGTTTTGGATATTTTTGATTTCTTTAAATCTGTATTTATTATTTGGCTTGGTTTCAGTTTTCCTATTTATGCAAATGCAGCTGTATGGGAGAGAAAATCTTGGAAGTTGGTTCTAATAAATTGTGGACAGAGCCTCATATCCTTCTTCATACTTTCAACAGTTATCTATTTAATGCAGTAGGTTCTCAAAAAGAATGAGAATTTTTGTTAAGGCAAAGAGTGGTTCAAAAGAAAATAAAGTAGTTCCGCCACCACTAAAATTGATAAGTGAGGCAGGGGTAGAGGAATATTTCACAGTGTTCGTAAAGGATCCTCCAGTCCAAGGCAGGGCAAACGATGCAATAATAAAACAGTTAGCAAAACATTTCTCCGTCTCAATATCACAAGTTAGGCTATTGAGAGGTACTTCCTCCAAAATAAAAGTTTTTGAAATAATTGGTTTATAATAATAAAAAAACGAGCCCCAAGAAGTATAACTCCCTGGGGTCTCGCGCGTTTTTGTGAGCCCACGTTGGCGGGACTAGATATCCACGCCAGCGTTTTTCATTCTGATAATGCACTTGGCGATGGCTTCTTCTTCAGTCGTTCCCTCACCGAAGAATTCGGTGTTGCGACCCCCTCCTGAAACCCTGAGAGAGACTCTGTGTCGACACCATCCCGGGACGTCCGGGTTCTCCGTGTAGGTTGGTCTGTAGGGAGAGAGCCTGTCTCGCTGCGATCTTACTGCAGGCTTCGTGGGTGTTGTAATCTGGCTTGTCTCGCTCAACTGACCTCCTTTGTTCACTCCACTATGAAGAATATACTAATAGTTACATATTTCAAAGAAATACCTGTGTATACTTAAAAAGCCATGTCAAACCAACTGTTAGTAGTATGTGGATAAGTTGATTGACATAGTTGTTGACAAAATATACCTACTTGACGTATACTCTCTTTAGCTTCACGCGATTGAGTTTTGATAGATACGAGAAGTGGAATCATGTGGTTTATTGATAACTACATGTGGTAAATAAGTTCCGCACTATTTTGGGTTCAGATCAATAACAAATAAATAAACAAATAGAAGGCCTTGGGGGGAAGGTCCGTTTTTGCTTGTTGTTTGTTTGAGTTTTTTATTACAAAGGGGGATTAATTTAATACAACATTTCATGAAAACAACATCTGCGCGTCCACAGAAGTTTTTCGGTCGTTTCAAAAAACCTAGAATAGAAACACCAAACTTTGTTGAACCACAACTAGAGTCTTTCAAGTGGCTCATCGAAAAGGGTCTAAAAGAGGTTTTTGAAGAGTTTTCTTCTATAAAGGATTACTCTGAAAAGAAATTCACATTGGATTTCACTGGTTTTGAGTTGGCTAGTCCAAAGCACGACGAATATTTTGCAAAAGACAACAAGCTCTCTTACGAGGCTCCTCTAAAAGTTAAGGTTAAACTAAAAAACCACATTCTTGGAACAGAAAAGGAACAAGAGATTTTCATGGCGGATTTCCCCCTAATGACTTCTCACGGTACTTTTATTATTTCTGGTATTGAGCGTGTTATTGTCCCTCAACTAGCTCGTTCATACGGAGTATTTTTCACAGCTTCTGAAGTAAAAGGAAGAAAACTTTTTGGTGCAAAAATAATCCCATCTCGTGGTGCATGGGTTGAAATCGAGTCTGACGCAGATGGAATGATCTATGTACGTATAGATAGAAAGAGAAAATTTGCTGGTACAACACTTTTGCGTGTACTAGGAGCAAAAGACGATGAGGCTATAAAGAAACTTTTTGCAGGAGACCCTTTTGCTACTGCTTCTATTGAAAAAACCCTATTAAAGGATCATGGAAAAACAGTAGACGACGCTTTTATAGAGATTCACAAGAGACTTCGAGACGGCGACTTGGCTACTGCTGAAAACGCAAAAGAGTTCGTTATGTCTATTTTTGAAGGTGAGAGATACGATCTTTCTCCAGTTGGACGACATATGTTCAACAAGCGATTTGAAAAGAAGATGGATGAAAAGGAGCTAAAGAGAAAGACTCTTTCTCTTGAGGATGTTGTTACTATAGTTTCTCATATTGCAAAACTAAACAATACCCCAAACGCAGTTGAGGACGATATTGACCACCTTGGAACAAGAAGAGTTAGATTTGTAGGAGAATTGTTCCAGCAAAAAATCCGAACAGGTATGGCACAAATCAAGAGAAACATTCAGAACAGAATGTCTACTATTGATACTGACGTCAGTCTTCCAGTTCAATTTATTTCTCCAAAACCACTACAAGCTCGTATAAAAGAATTCTTTACAACAAACCAGCTTTCACAGTTCATGCTTCAGGAGAACCCTATTGGAGAAATAGAGCATCTTCGAACACTTTCAGCATTGGGTCCAGGAGGACTAAACAGAACTAGAGCAGGTTTCGAGGTTCGAGACGTTCACACATCTCACTATGGAAGACTTTGTCCTATCCAAACACCAGAAGGTCCAAACATTGGTCTAGTTTTGCGTCTTGCTGTTTACGCTCGTATCAACAGTTTTGGAATGATCGAAACTCCATATGCGAAAGTAAAGAATGGAAAAGTTACAAGTGAAATTCAATATCTAAATGCTTCTGAAGAAGAAGGTTACGCTATTGCTCACGCAGCTATTTCTGTTGATGAAAGTGGAAATATTGTTGAAGACATGGTGGAAGTTCGTATAGAAGGAAACCCAAGCACTATTTCAAAGGATAAAGTTGATTTTATTGATGTTTCAACTAATCAAGCTTTCTCTATTGTTACTTCTATGATTCCTTTCCTAAACCACGACGAAGGAAGTAGAGCTTTGATGGCATCTAACATGCAGAAGCAAGCTACACCTTGTATTATCCCAGAAGCTCCTCTTGTTGCTACAGGTATGGAATCTGACGCTTTGAGAGACACAGGAAGATTGGTTGTTGCTACAGAAGACGGTGTTGTAACACATTCAGATGGTATGAAAGTTGTGGTTAAGAACAATAAAGGTAAAGAAACAGAACACAATCTAGTTAGATTTTCACGAACAAATGGTTTTACAGCTTTTCATCAAAGACCATCAGTAAATGTTGATCAAAAAGTTAAGAAAGGAGATGTTCTTGCGGATACTTCTGCTAGTGAACATGGACAGTCAGCTATCGGTCAAAACATGCTAGTTGCTTTCATGTCATGGGGTGGATCAAACTATGAAGACGCGATTATTCTTTCAGAAAGAGTAGTAAAAGGTAGTAAGTTTACGTCTATACATATAGAGGAGTTTGTTGTGAGTGTTCGAGATACTAAGCTTGGACCAGAAGTAACAACTTGCGATATCCCAAACGTTGGTGAAAGTAAACTAAAGAACCTTGCTGAGGACGGTATCGTTCAAGTAGGAGCAGAGGTTCGTCCTGGAGATATTTTGGTAGGTAAGATCACTCCAAAAGGAGAGACACAACTAACTCCAGAAGAAAGACTTTTGAGATCCCTTTTCGGAGAGAAAGCTCATGATGTAAAAGATACATCAAAGAGAATGGAGGGTGGAAAGAGAGGAAGAGTTATCAGAGTTCAGATTTTCTCAAGAGAAAAAGGGGACAAACTAGATTCAGGTATTATAAAGAGAATTCACATTGAAGTTGCTCAACTTAGAAACGTATCTGTTGGAGACAAACTTGCTGGACGACACGGAAACAAAGGTGTTATTTCAAGAATCCTTCCTGAAGAAGATATGCCATACATGGCAGACGGTACTCCTATAGACGTTATTCTAAATCCACTTGGTGTGCCTTCACGTATGAACCTTGGTCAGATTTTGGAATTGCACTTAGGTCTAGCTGCACACACACTAGGTTATCAGGCTATTGTTCCTCCATTCGCTGGAGCAACAGGAGATGAAATAAAAGCTGAATTAAAAGCTGCTGGATTCTCAGAAAGTGGAAAGATGAAGCTTTTTGACGGAAGAACAGGAGAGGCTTTTGAACAGGAAATAGCAGTGGGTTACATGTATATATTGAAGCTTCACCACATGGTGGAGGACAAGATCCACATGCGATCTATTGGTCCATACTCACTTATCACACAGCAACCACTTGGAGGAAAAGCTCAGAACGGAGGTCAGAGATTTGGAGAAATGGAAGTTTGGGCGCTTTTGGGTCATGGAGCAGCACATACGCTACAAGAGATTTTGACTATTAAGTCAGACGATATTGTAGGACGTTCTGCAGCATTCGACGCAATAGTAAAAGGTTTGCCTATTACACAGTTAAACACACCAGCATCATTCAACGTTCTTTTGAACAACCTACGAGGATTGGCGCTTGATGTTCAGATAAAAAAAGGGTCGAAGGAAATATTAGATTCAAATAATATAGCTTAATCCAAAACTTATAAAATTTATGAAAACAAGAACAACAACAGACGCAAATGATTTCGAGACAATAGCTTTGAAGGTAGCTAGTCCTGAGAGAATAAAAGAATGGTCTTTTGGTGAAGTTACAAAACCAGAAACTATAAACTATCGTACTCAAAGATCAGAGAAAAGTGGACTATTCGATGAAAAGATTTTTGGTCCAGACAAGGATTATGAGTGTTATTGTGGAAAATACAGAGGTATTCGCTACAAGGGCATCGTTTGTGAGAAATGTGGTGTTGAAATAACACGATCTATTGTTCGACGTGAGAGAATGGGCCACATCGAACTTGCTACAGTTGTTTCACATATTTGGTTCCTGAAATCAATGCCAAGTAGAATCAGTGCGGTGCTTGGAATTTCAACTGCTGATATAGAAAAAGTTATCTACTTTGCAGGATATATTGTTACTAAGGTTTCAGAAGAAGACCGAACACGATACTTGAAAGACTTGGATTCTGAATACAAAGCAAAAGTAAAATCTCTTCAGGATGAAAAGACAAAAGAGGCTGTAAAAGAGATGCTTCTTAATGCAAAAAGAGAAATAGAATCAATTCAGGAAGGAAGAGTTTTGGATGAAGTTGAATATTACAACTTTGGAATGAAATACGGCACAATGTTTGAGGCTAGTATTGGAGCTGAAGCGATCTACAACATCTTTAAGAAACTAGATCTACAAAAACTTTTGGGCCAACTAAACCAAGAGCTTGAAAAAGCTAGTAGTTTAGAGTCTGTAAAAATTTCCAAGAGAATTGGACTTATTAGTTCAATGATAACTTCTAATACTCGTCCTGAGTGGATGTTCCTAACATCTATTCCAGTTATACCTCCAGCACTAAGACCTATGGTTCCTCTAGATGGTGGTAGATATGCTACATCAGATGTTAACGACCTATACCGAAGAGTTATAAACCGAAACAATCGTCTGAAGAAACTAAAAGAGATTCACGCTCCAGATGTTATTTTACGAAATGAAAAAAGAATCCTACAGGAAGCAGTGGACGCTTTGATAGATAACTCTATTAGACACGGTTCAGCATCAGGTGCTGTTAACCAGAGTCAACGAAGACCTCTAAAGTCACTTGCAGACAACTTGAAAGGAAAGAGAGGTATTTTCAGACAAAACCTTTTGGGTAAAAGAGTGGACTATTCTGGACGTTCTGTGATCGTTGTTGGTCCAGACCTACATCTAGATCAATGTGGTCTTCCTAAACACATGGCATTGGAGTTGTTCAAACCATTTGTGATTTCACAACTTCTACAAAAAGAGTTGGCTTACAATATACGTGGTGCAAGTAAACTAATCGAAGACGGTATTGCTGAAGTATGGGCAATATTGGAAGAGGTTATTTCTGACAGATACGTATTACTAAACCGAGCACCTACTCTACACAGACTTGGTATTCAAGCTTTCAAACCTATCTTGATCGAGGGTAACGCTATCCAAGTTCACCCACTAGTTTGTTATGCATTCAACGCGGACTTCGACGGTGACCAGATGGCTGTTCACGTACCACTTTCTGATGAGGCACAACTTGAAGCAAAAGAAATAATGGCTTCTAACAAAAACATTCTAAAACCTGGATCTGGAGATCCTGTAGTTTCAGCAAAGATGCTTGATATTACTTTGGGATGTTACTGGATGACAAAAGAAATAGATGGTGAGAAGGGTGAAGGTAAAATATTCTCATCTCCAAACTCTGCTATCACTGGATACGATATGGGCGAGGTTTCATTTAGAGCGAAAATAAAAGTTCTTCCTACTGATGTTGAAAAATACCAGCAGTTTAGTGGAAAAATCTTTGAAACTACTGTCGGAAGATTGCTTTTCAACTCTGTTTTGCCAAACGATTATCCTTTTATTAACAACGAAGTTGATAGAAAGAAAATTTCTGCTCTAGTTGATGATTTGATTGAGAGATATGGTACAGAAAATGTTCCACCTATCATAGACAAGATAAAATCTTTCGGATTCAAATACGCTACACGTTCAGGAGTTACATGGGGTATTGATGACGTTATGACTCCAGAAGGAAAGAAAGATATTATCGCAAAATCAAAAGACAAAGCAGATTCTATCTTGGAGCACTTTAATACAGGACTTATCTCAAAAGAGGAAAGAATTAGACAAACTATTGAAATCTGGCACAAAGCAAAGATGGAAGTAGAAAAACTAATGCAGGGTGCTTTGCCAAAGAACGGTTCAGTTTTGGATATGGTTCTTTCAGGAACAAGAGGTTCTATGTCTAACATCACTCAGATGGCCGGAATGAAAGGACTTATTGCAAACAACGCCGGAGAGACTATCGAATTCCCAATCTTCTCTTGTTCAAAAGAGGGTCTTACACCGCTTGAGTACTTTATTACTACACACGGTTCTAGAAAGGGTCTAACAGACACAGCTCTTAACACAGCAAAATCTGGTTACCTTACTCGAAAAATGTTCGTTGTGGCTCAGGACACTATTATCACAGAGGAGGATTGTGAGACAAAAGAGGGTGTTGTTATAGACAAGTTTGCTATTTCTGGAATCGAAGTGCCTATCGCAAAACATATCAAAGGAAGATTCCTTTCTGCGGATGTTGTTGATTCTACTGGAAAAGTTTTGTTCAAGAAGGGAGATCTATTAACAAAGAAAGATGCTCTAATGATAGAAAACAATGGAGTAACATCAGTCAGTGTTCGTTCTCCACTTTCATGTAAAACTCTAAACGGTATCTGTGTGAAATGTTACGGTGTTGATCTTGGTAGAAACAAGATAGTTGAGTTAGGTGAAGCTGTTGGAACTGTTGCAGGACAAGCTATCGGTGAGCCAGGTACACAGCTTACTATGAATACAAAACACGCTGGAGCCGCTTCAGTTTCAGGAGACATTGTTCAAGGTCTTCCACGTGTTGAAGAGTTGTTTGAGAAGAGAAAACCAAAGAACCCAGCTATCGTTGCTTCTGTAAGTGGAACAGTATCTGAAATCCGACAAAGTGATAAAGAGAAAGTTCTAGTTGTTACACCAAACATTGAAGACAGAACAAAAACAAAAGATAGAATTGAATATTCAGTTTCTCTAAACAGAACAATACTAGTTAAAGTTGGCGATGAAATAAATAAAGGAAATATTATTACAGATGGTTCTGCTGATATCGATGAATTGTTCAAATATGCAGGACGTGAAAAAACTATTGATTATATTATTCACGAAATCAACAAACCTTACGAACTTCAAGGAGAGACTGTGTCTAGAAAGCACATTGAAACTATAGTTCGACAAATGTTCTCAAGAAAGAAAATAAAGACTGCAGGAGATACTGTATTTCTAGAAGGAGATATCGTGGAGGCTTCATTCCTAGCTGAGGAAAACGCAAGAATGAAAGAGTTAGGTAAAGCAGAGGCTAAGGCAGAAGGAGTTGTGATGGGTATCGGAGATGTTTCTCTATCAAGAAGAAGCTTCCTTGCTGCAGCATCATTCCAGCACACAACTAAGATGCTTATTTCTGGAGCAATCCGAGGTAATGCCGATAAATTAGCTGGACTTATGGAGAACGTTATCATTGGTAGACTTATCCCTGCAGGTACAGGATTCAAGGGAAGTAGAAAAGCAAAGATGATATCTGATATGAGAGATGCTAGACCAGCGATTTTCCCAGACAGTAGATTTCAGTAGAGTTCTTTGAATCACTAAACACGTCGAATCCATAACTTTTTTCATCATCTACGGAATCCACGAAGAGATGAGTAGAAAGAAAATTTTCAGCAGAAAATTATTCTGGTGATGAAAAAAGTTATGGATGAACGAACGTAAGTGATTCACAAGAATGCTCGTTCAAAAAACAGAATATAGAGAGGGTCATATACTTTTCACCACTATAGAAAAGATCAGCCCTGCGTGTACAAGTTTTGTGGGTAGAGTTTGCAAAACATACATGTCATCATCTGTTGATCAAATTAAATCAAAAATAGATATAGTCTCGCTTGTCGGGTCCTATATTAAGCTAGAAAAAGCGGGGTCTAACTTTAAAGGCAGGTGTCCTTTTCATAATGAAAAGACGCCGTCCTTTTTCGTGTCTCCAGATAGGGGAAACTATTACTGTTTCGGTTGTCAGGCAAAAGGAGATATTTTCACTTTTGTTCAGGAGTTTGAAGGTTTGGACTTTATTGGATCATTAAAAGTTCTTGCAGATAAAGCAGGGATAAAGCTAGAACAGTTTGATAGAGGAGATCGAACTGAAAAAGAAAAATTGTTTAGTGTTTTAGAGCAAGCAGTTTTCTTTTATCAAAAGAAATTTTCAGAAAATAAATCAGCTCTAGATTATCTACACAACAGAGGATTAAAAGATGAAACAATAAAAGAATTCAGATTGGGACTAGCTCCTCTTGAGTGGCGTGAACTATACGAATATCTTTTGGGTAAAGGGATCAATCCAAAAGAAATGCTGTCGGTTGGCCTCATAAAAAGAAAAGAAGGAACTCAGGACTCATACTACGATACTTTCAGAGGAAGAATTGTTTTTCCGATAGCTGATTCTTCAGGAAGAGTCGTTGGATTTTCTGGAAGAATACTCGTCCCAGATGATAAGTCTCCAAAGTATTTGAACAGTCCAGAAACAGAGCTATTTAATAAATCTGAAATCCTGTTTGGTTTGGACAAAGCTAAAAAAGATATTCGGTTAAAAGATTATTCTATATTGGTAGAAGGTCAGATGGATCTTGTGATGTTGCACCAGGCTGGAATTACAAACACAGTCGCGTCTTCTGGAACAGCGCTTACATCGGAGCATCTTATAAAACTAAGAAGACTCTCAAACCGTATCGTAATGGCTTACGATGGAGATTCTGCTGGTTTTTCTGCTTCAAATCGTTCAGCTCAAATAGCACTCTCTCTCGGAATGGAACTAAAGGTTGCAATGATGCCAGAAGGAAAAGATCCAGCAGATTTGGCAAAAGAAGACACAGAATCTCTAAAAAATAGTCTGAAGAATTCAAAGCATATTATAGATTTTTACACAGATTCTTTACTTTCTCGTGGTATTGCTCCACGTGAACTTGGAGAAGAAATAAGAAAAAATGTTCTGCCTTATATATCGATATTACCGAGCACAATAGAAAAATCACATTTTGTGAAAACTATTGCTCAAAAAACATTTATAAAAGAAGAAGCTCTTTGGGATGATTTGAAAATGGTTGGTGTTCAAAATCCAACACAAGAGGTTAGTAGACCAAACACTTCTCCGCCACTCAAACGTGTGGATGCAATAGAACGTAAGGTTCTCGGTTTTCTAATGTGGCAGGAAGAAGCAAAAGAAAAGAAATTAAATATAAATATAGATGAAATAAAGAAAAAAGTTGAGGGAATAATCGGGGTCAGGATAAAAGAACTTGAGACGGAACTAGAAAAAGAAAAAGATTTACTGCTGTTCGAGATAGATAGTTACTACAGTAACAAAACCGATTTATCAAAAGATTTAGATGAGTTGTTGGTGGGATTAGAGGAGGAACATTTAAAAAGGGAATTTGGAGAAATAATGCTGAAGCTTCAGGGTGCAGAGCAAAAAAAGGATAGTGCCGAGGTTCTCAAATATTTAGAAGAATGTCAGAGGATTTCACAGAGAATAAATACAATAAAGACAATCAAGAATTCATATGACAAAGCATAAGAAAAAAATACAAAAGAATAAAAAATTGCGAAAGGTTGCGAAAAAGGCACCCAAGAAAGTCGCAAAGAAGACAAAGAAAAATAAGCCTAAGACAAAAATTCCTAAGATAAGAAGTAAGAAGAAAAAAACATCTTCTCTTATGAATTCAACTACCAAAGATAAAAAAGTGGTAGTAAAAAAAGCAGATAGACAACAAAACGGTCTTGATAGACTACTACACAAAGGTAAAGAAAGAGGCTATGTTACTTACGACGAGATTTTGAAAGAGTTTCCTACAGTCGAAGAAGACATTATTTTCCTAGACGAACTTTATGACAAGCTTTCACAAAGTGGTGTAGATATTTTGGAAGGAGGGGGACTACTAGAGAATCCTACAGCAGAAGAGCTCTTGGGTAAAAAATATTTGTATGGAAAGGGTATTGAGTCTTCATATGACTCTATTCAGATGTATCTAAAAGAAATAGGTCAGTACCCTCTTATTTCTGGTGGTATGGAAAAGGAATTAGCAAAGAGAATTGAGAAAGGGGATGAGGAAGCTAAAAATCTTTTAGCTCGTGCAAACCTCCGATTAGTTGTTTCTATTGCTAAAAAATATGCTAATCGCTCAGCTGACTTAACACTTCTAGATTTAATTCAAGAAGGAAACCTCGGTCTCTTTAAGGCTGTAGATAAGTTTGATTGGACTAAAGGTTATAAGTTTTCTACATATGCCACATGGTGGATCAGACAAGCTATCACTCGTGCACTAGCAGATCAATCTAGAACTATTCGTGTTCCTGTGCACATGGTGGAAACAATAGCTAAATATAAACAAGTTGTTCGAAGACTTTCACAAGATTTGGGACGAGATCCACTTCCAGAAGAAATAGCTGTTGAAATGAATCTTCCAGTAGATAAAGTTTATACAATTGAAAAAATTGATCAAAGTACACTTTCTCTTGAAACACCTATAGGGGACGATGGCGAAGATAGTAAGAGTAAACTCGGGGACTTTCTTGCAGATGAAAAAATACTTTCTCCAGACCAAGAGTCTTCTCGAAGAATAATTGGTGACCAAGTTCGTGAAATATTAAATGATCTTCCAGAAAAAGAAAGAAGAATTCTAGAACTTAGACACGGATTAGTTGATGGTGTAACACACACACTCGAAGAAGTAGGAAAGGAGTTTGGAGTGACT
>JBEBJP010000015.1:0-18103 GCA_040079825.1 Parcubacteria group bacterium | reverse complement strand
CCTATATATGTAATAATTTTCTAGTATACATCTTTACATCATACATTAAACCAGAAAGAAAAGTTTTATCTTCTGAAGAAAACTTGAATATATCAATCCATGTGATGAAAAGACGTGGAGTGGTATTTTTTAGATAAAAATAGACTGAAAACATTACAACACTAAGCCATATGTATGTTTCAGCAACAAGGCCCCACAACCACAACCGAGGCAATAATAATATATATAAAGGAATAACAACCGCTATTTTTAAAATTTTTTGAGAAAACAGAAATTTTTGTCTTCTGAGGGATATGAGAAAGATAGAAGATATGCCGATAATTGTATGTAGGGGAAGTGTTAGAAGCAGTGCCCTAAAATAGGGTAAGGATACTTCGTACTTAACAAAAAACATGCTAATTATAATTGGAATTATAAAAAATGATACTAGTGCTACAGTTATTGAAAATATACTCAAATATTTAATAGAGTTTGTATATATTTTCCTCAATTTTTCTTCATTATTTATTTGTAATGGTATCAAAGTGAGAAAGGTTTTAACTGGTAGCAATCCCGAAAGAGTAGAGATTATCATTTGAGCAATAGAAAATATAGCCACGGCTTCAGTATTTATAAAAAGTTTAATTGCCCATGTTTCAAAAAGAGATGAAAACCTACTAACCGCTGGCTCTACCACTTCCCACTTACCATAAGAACCCAGTATCTTGAACAAAAAATGATCTTTTGATTTCTTTATATTATCCCAGGAATAATAAGACTCTATAAATGGTTTTATGATAAAAATCATACTAATAAACAACGAGAGTACCATCGAAATAACCACGACTCTCAAATCCACCCTATAGAAAATCAGTGCGATGACAAGGATGGCTAGCTGACTGAACTTAGCAATAGAAAACCTACTAGCTACGACATTGAATTTCTTACGCATCTCTATAAGGGTTGTTAGGTTTGAAATCAATGCATCATGCAAGAAAAGAAATGAAATAACTTTTATAAGCAGTATATAGTCAGGACCATATTTTAAAGAAAGTATGGGTGCAGAAAAAAATACTGCCAGCCACAAAAAGACGCCTGTAGCAAACCTGAAAATAAAAACTTCAATAAAAAGCTTTTTTGCCTTTTCACTATGACCCTCTGCTTCAAACCTCAAAATATCATTACGTATAACTCCACTGCCTATGTTTAATAGTACAGAAACTCCGGCATATGAGGCCAAAAGAAGCTGAAAAGAGCCATATTCATACAAAGTAAGAGCTGAGATGCATATAAAAGTATTCACCCCGGCTATACCCCTAGCAACTATATTCCAAAAGCCATATGATGCTTCTCCTCTAAGGTAATTTTTCAAAAAGTTATCACTCATTTAAGGTAATTTAATGCAATATAATTATATGCTACAATTGGCCAATCATGAAATCAACAGTAACCCTGACTATTGTCACTCCAGTTTACAATGGTGAAAAGTTTATGCGCCAAACTATTGAAAGCGTCCTATCTCAAGCTGGAAGCTTTTACATAGACTATATCATAGTAGACGATGGATCAACTGATAGTAGTCTGGAAATAATCAAGGATTATGCAAATCGACTTAAGGAAAATAAATGGAAAATAGAATGTCTTGGTATAGAATTTCGCTATTTCACTGGTCCCAACCAGGGTCAAACAAAAGCTTACAATAAATCTTTCAGCGCGGCTCATGGGCAAATTATGGCCTGGATGAACGCCGATGATTATTATTTACCAGGAGCATTGAATGAGGTGGCAAAATTGTATGAGAGTGATCCTACTATCGATTTTATTTATAGTAAATGCTTAAAACTTTACGAAAGTGGAAATTCTTTTGTCGAACGATTGACTGAACCTAGACCTGATGAGACTTTTGATAGTCTGCGAACGCGGGGTAATTCATTTGATGTGTGCTTTTTCACAAAAAGAATTTTCGATAAAGTTGGGCCTTTAGATGAATCCTTAAAATACTGTATGGATCTAGAATTCTGGTTTAGAGTCTTTGCTGTTGGTAAAATTAAATATTTACCATTTGCTACTGTAGCATACCGACTCTGGAGTGGAGCGAACACAGTAAAAAAGCAGGATGGATTTGAAAGAGAGAGAATTTATATAGCCAAAAAATATGGAGGTAATGTCATACCAGCAAAAAAAATATACAAGATACGAGGAAAATTAAAAATTCTCAATACACTGCAACAAAAATTTCCGTCAACATACAATAAATTAAAAATATATTTTTATAAAACGATTGATATCTTTAAATACAAATCAACTCACAAACAAAACGTGTAGACTTTATTTTAAAACTCATCCAAATGATCAAAAATTCTTTTGGTAACAGATTTGTCCCATAGTGGTATATGACGATTTTTAAAATCAATCCTATTTATATGATCTAAAATACTTGTATAATCTGATGGATCAATAGAATCGATAGGGAAAAGTTTATTTGAGCCGAGTTCAATAGTTACTGGACGTTCCGTATTATCTCTCAAAGTAACACAAGGAATACCCAAATGACTCGTCTCCTCCTGTATTCCACCGGAATCAGTTACCACACCATAACTTTCCAAAACCAACTTCATAAACTCAAAATAGCCTAATGGTTCGATAACATTTAGATCCGAGAGAAAGTCACCTAATCCATGTGATATGATTTTTTGTCTTGTGCCAGGATGCAAAGGAAAAACTACTTTGATTTCTTTGGAAAGGTTTTTTACAAGTGTAAGAAGCTTTTCAAGAATAACTACGTTATCTGTATTTTCTACTCTATGGATTGTCACGACTACATAATCCTTTGGTTTAATATTTAATGTTTTTAAAATATCAGATTTTTGTATCAAATGAAAAAAAGTTTCTATACTCTCTATCATAATATTGCCCACATGTTTTATTTTATTCTCATTTATACCCTCTTTAATCAGGTTTGTATTAGCAGCAGATTCAGTAGTAAATAAAATATCAGAAAGATGGTCCACAATGACACGATTTATTTCCTCTGGCATCCTCCTGTCGTGACTACGTAGACCCGACTCTATATGTATTAATTTTGAATTTTTAGCAGCAGCCACAGCTCCAGCCAAAGTAGAATTGATATCCCCAAATACAATTACCCCATCAGGTTTTTTTTCATTGAATATTTCTCTTAAAGCACTGAACATTTTACCAATTTTTTCTGTATGAAATTCTCCCTTAATATCCAAATTGATATCTGGACGAGGTATTTCCATTTGATCAAAAAAAATCTTAGACATTGAATCATCGAAGTGTTGACCTGTATGGATTAAAGTAAAATTATAATCTGGATGATTCTTGGCTTCTTTAAAGAACGGTGCCGCTTTTACAAAATTTGGTCTAGCACCCAAAATTACTAAAAAATCTTTTTTATTATTTCTTGCCATAATATTCCCTCATCCAATCTATAGTTTTTTTCACTCCATCCTCAAGACTTATTGTGAGTTCGTGATCAAGGTCTTTTATAGCTTTTGAAGTATCAACTTTTTTTGATTTAGTAGTCAAAACCTCTGAATCTTTATACTCAATAAGTTTTTTATCAGCGCCCGCATAATCCCATATTATTTTAGCAAGAGTCTCGATGTCATGATATTCTGAACCACCTATGTTATAGACCTCTCCTGGTTTAAATTTATCAGCAATATTAGAAAGAGTTCTGCATGTATCTTCTAGATAAGTTGAGGTTCGATAGTGACCTTTATAAACCGTTATTGGAAGACCATGCAAAGCATGATAACAAAATTTAGAATTAACACTCCTATATGGATGATACCACTCCCCTGGACCATAAGTATTAAACAGACGCACTACAACTGACTCAGTTCCATGCTTAATCCTTGAGTTACGAATCTGCATCTCATTTACCCATTTTGACATGGCATAATCGTTCATCTGTTTTATTTCAACTTTTTCCATAATGTCCTCAACCATGACATCTTCATAGTCTCCATAAACCTCAGAGGTGGAAAAGTGTATCAATTTAAATTTATATCTTTCTTGAAGACGAATAACATTTTTAGTGCCAATAGCATTAGATTTCCACACCTGCTCATAAAAATCTTCTCCATTCCATCGTCCAAATTCTGCCGCGGTATTATAAACAAAATCAAATGGACCTGCTTTTTCAAAAATACGCTCAAGTTGACGAAATTCAGAAATGTCACATCTAGCATAATTAAAATCACTCTTCGACATTTCATGCTCAAAACCCACTTCACCAAACGCGTGCTGTAGGTCCAAACCAAATACAGAATGCCCCTTTGCTTCGAGCATTTTTGTTAAATATGAACCCACAACGCCCCTACTTCCAGTAATCAATATTCTAGACATATATTTAAAAAAATTAAACGAACTTTATTGCATCCATTAATTGAATGGATGGGTCAATATCAAATTCACTATGCCTCTTGGCATTACTCATCATATAATCCCTAACAACAACTTTATATCCAAGTTTCTCTAACTCTTCTGGTTCCCAACCGCATCTATGTGTCTGATATGTGTCTCCACCGTGACCTAATATATCAAGATTTTGAGGAATATATCCTTTTGGTGTTTCTAGAATAACCGCTTTGCGAGCAATTTTTTCACATTCAGCAATCATAGCTAGAGACTCTTCTTTCTCAAGGTGCTCAATAACATCAAGAGCAATAACTAAATCAAAACTTTTAGGAACAAAAATCTCTGGAAGTTTTCTAACATCATGTTTTATAACAACATATGGAACTTCTGATTCAATGTGATCAAAATATTTATCATATATATCAACTCCAACTCGAATTTGAGCTGGAATAAATTTTGATTTTAAAGAGAGACCACAAGCCACATCAAGAATAGAGACTACTTCACCTTCTTTCCATGGCCACAATCCAGCAGAGTCAAATATTTTTGGCAATGTATTAGAGACCCAATCAGCTTTTGGCATAGCCTATATACTACTAGCACTACTTAAAAAGTCAACTTTAATATTCTTAGTTTTTAACTACTTCGTTATACAAATTATCAAAAATTGATAAAACTTTGGATGCACTTATATCATCCAATGATTTTTTTATAAGATTAGGTTCGCCGGAAGGCTGAAAAGCAAATACGGTTGGCTCAACACCATCAGCCTTTATGATTCTACTATGCTTACCTCTAGGAGTGAGCTCGATGTCATTTACTGGTCCTAGTATATCTATAAGTGGTACACCTAAGGACTCTGCAATGTGTGTTGGACCAGTATCAACAGAGATAAAGAAATTGAAACGATTCATTAGAGCTGGCAGATCTTCTAAAGAAATACCGACGGAGTTGATATAATTATTTTTATCAACCAAACTATCGATAACTTTTTGAACCCTATCTTTGTCTCCCGGACCACCGATAAAAATAATTTTCATTCCGAACCGAGCAACTATTTCTCTTACCAAAACAGTAAACTTTTCGTCCCCCCATTCTTTTATTTTATTTCCAGCCGTTAGACTTACCCCCACTATTTTATCCTGACTAGTTATATTGTTTTGTTGAAAAAATAAATCTATGTTGTTGTCTGAAACTTTACTCCAAAAAACCTCTTTTTTGACTTCTTTTTTATATATATTTAACGGCTCCAGCAATTTCAAATAAAAAGCCGGTAGGTAGGACAAATTTTTATACTCGTATTTAAAGTTAGACATCCAATCAGTAAAAACTTCAGACCATGGCCCGTCTGGTCGCGTTATTTTTATTCTATTTGGAATAAATCCGTAAAAGAAAAGTGTTGAGCTAAAAGCAGTTCCAGACAAAGAAACACCAAAATCAAACCTCTCGTCCAATATTTTCTTCATAAGACCGAAAAAATTACCTTTGTAGTCTTCTATATTTATTATCTCATCTATTCTTGGATTATTTTTTATTATTCCTGATGCTTTTAGAGAAACCAAAACAACAACTCTACTTTTTGGATATTTTTCTTTGATCGCCTGAAAAACTGGAGTAGAACAAACTATATCCCCCACTCTGGTAAGTTGAGGAATGACCAAAACTTTTACATCGTCACCTGTCTTTCTTTTTCTCAGCAAAATTAAAAAATATATGATTGGAAAAAGCAAAAAAGACAAAACTGTAAAAATCCTTGTATAAAATATTGATGTTTTATGCATGTTTATTTATAAATTCGGTTATCTTCTTGGCTCTTTCCAACCAAGTGTATTGTTTGGAATCACTGAAAGACTTTGCGGAAATTTTTTGTGCAACTTCATTGTCTCTCAAAATTAATTCTATTCCTTTGGCCAATTCCTGCGGATTATCTGGTTCAACCAAAATAGAATTGTCCTTATTCAAAATCTCTAATATCGCCAGTGTTGAAGTTGCAACTATTGGTTTTCCTGAAGCCATATAATCAAAAAGTTTCATAGGAGAAGTATAATACATCGAAACTTTTTGTTTTCCAGTATTTGGTAAGACTAGAACATCGGCACTTCTGTCCCATAGCGGTATTTTTAAAAAAGACTGAAAAGGCACAAACACAACTCTACTGTCTTTCGCTTCGATAATATTTTCTTTACAAACAGCGACATCTCTATCTGTTCCACCAACTAAATATACCAAGACGTTTTCAGGGATATATTTTATAGATCTTATAAGAGAATCTACCCCTTTCCAATCAAACAACGACCCTGTGTACATAACTATTTTTTTATCCAATGGAATTCCGATTTTTTGTCTAGCTTCATTCATAGATTCTGAGATATCAAATCTAGTGACATCGGTTCCATTCGGCCAATAAATAATCTTCTCTGGTTTAATACCAAACTGAACTCCTAGTTCGCTAATTTTCCACTTTGTCTGAACAGCAAAACCAAAAGATCTTTTCATTATCCTTTTATACATAAAATTTTTACCAGGAAAGTGATGTATGTCGTAGAAAATATTAAAAGGTAAAAGTGAAGAAAAAAATAGAGGAATATAGTCGTGAGAAAAAAATACTATTTCATTCTTCTTACCCCAATACTTAAACCAAATGAAGAAAAATAAGAAAAAAGAAAACGAAAATGACTGAATTAAAAATGTAACTTTATCAAAAAATCTTATAGGTATTAGATCAATACAAGGAATTTTTAAAATATTAAAATTGCGCTTAACACCATAATAGCCGTAAACATCACCACCATTCTTTCTCCATAGTTGCGGGATTATAAGATCCACCTCATAGCCACAAGAAGAAAGAGCTTCGCATATCTTTACAGTAGAAAGTCCATGAGCTTTTTCTGTGGGCAATCTCACTGTTGTTACGTAAACTATTTTTTTAGGAGTTTTAAAATCTTTATTTGACTGCATATATGTAATAGCCTGATGTTGTATTTCTCTTTTCCATTCCAAATAGATTGTCTAAAAATTCAGATAGTGGATCTATCACGAATCTTAGTTTGTGCTGAAGGGGTAAAAAGAACATTAGCGCCTTAAAATAACCCCCTCTTTTCTGCATTTCTACCACTTTGAATTCTTTAAACAACACCTCTATAGTATCGTCAAAAAACCTCCAATAATCAGGATAGTGACCTTTTCTGGCGTGGTAGGGGTAAATTGAGGGCACATGGACAAAAACCTTACCACCGGGCTTTAAAACCCTATACATCTCTTTTACGGCCAATATGGGGTTTTCTACATGCTCCAAGACGCAGTTACAGATAATGGCGTCTACAGTATCGTTTTGCAGTGGAATATTGTGAATATCCCCTACTATGTCAGGGCTTGTGGACCGGTCATAATCCATGGTTTTATAATCACATTTATCAAAAATTCCCTTATATTCTGATAGCCATTTTGTAAAAGGTTCACCACCACCAACATCCAAAACCAAATTACTTTTTGATATTTCTTTCACCTTCTCGTCAATAAATTTCTTGTTCTTTCTAGTTTCCATTTTGTTTCATTTCTATGTTTAATTTTCTAACCAAAGCATCCAGGCTCTGTGACTCTACAAAATATTCAAGGTCTTTTTTTATCTTCACCTGCTCTGTCGGATTCAAGAGTCTTTGCAATGATTTTGCAATCTCTTCGGGAGAATCTTTCGTAATACAAACCTCAGGCAAAAAATTGCCAAGAGAGAGGTTAGAAACTATAGGCATAGTACCACAAGCTACAGACTCTACCACAGTCTTATCAAACGAATTTGTAAGATTCAAAAATATTTCGTGACCACTAAATATTTCTGAAATTTTAGTCTTTGGAACCTCTCCAGCAAATGTCACATTATTTGAAATTCCAAAGTCTAGAACCATTTTCTTTAAATTTTCATAATAATTTATATCTCTTTTTGGTGGCGATCCTACAATACTAAGAGAGACTTGTGTTCCGCTTTTTATAAGATGATCTACTGCCCTTACTCCAAGATCTATGTTTTTAACCGGAGAAACTCTGCCCAGCATAAGTATGGAATATTTTTTCCTAACAGTTCCTTCAGTAGATTTTATGGTTTTACTATCATAACCAACAGGCATAATAACAGTTTTTTTAAATGATGCTGTAAATGAGTTCGGCGCAGTGCAAAATACTTTGGTCGCGAAACCTACAGCTAATGTGGTTATAAAATTTCCAACAGGATGATTTCTCCACAAATAAATAGGTATACCGCACAGTCTCCAATACAGACCTCCCAATAGTACATACTCTTGATTCATGTGAACAAACACACTGTCATATTCTCCTCTTAGTTTATAAAGATGTTTATAAAAATTTAGAAGATAAGCTAGTCTTGAAACACTACCTTCTTTACCCAAAGAATAAACTTTAACGTTATTGTCAAAACTAAATTCGCCTTTCTCTAAACAAATAACATTTACTGATTCTGATACTTTGGACAATTCCTCTACCCATGTATGGAAGAAACCCAATACAGGGTCATTTTTATCTATTTTTTGTGTAATTACTAAAAGTTTCATATTAAATTTTAATTTGAGAAACATCCTTAACAAAAACAAAATTATGAGAAATAAAAAAACTAGAAAAAGCGACTATCGCACCACAAAAAACTTGAGAGCGCATTACTTCAACATGAAAGACATCCACAAATAAATACATCAGGGCTGTGTTAAAAATCAAACCAAACAATGATGTAGCTAGATACATTATAACCTGCTTACCAGAGCGACCACCATGACTTTTAAATGTCCAAAATTTATGAAGAGTAAAACTGACAAAAAATGCTATGACAAAAGCTACAATAGCAGACAAAAGATAATTTATACCAAATACTCTACTGAAAATATAAAGAAAAACTAGATCAACAAAAGCTGCAGTTCCTCCTGATATAACGAACCTTAGCGCCACATATTTATCCAACATTTCAAAAGCAAAGTCTTTATATTTTTTCATTATTTTAGTAACTTCTTCAACAAATCCACGTATTTGGAAACGTACTCTTCTTTGGTAATCTCCACCCTTCTAATACTATCTTTCATTCTTTCACTAAACAACTTGCGTTTTTCTTCGTTTGTTACTAAATCAATTAGAGATCTAGACAGACAATCCACATCCCCAACCGGGCAAACAAAGGAGTTTTCTCCGTTTTTAAAAATGTCTGTCTTTGCAATACCAACTTCCGTCGTAACTATAGGCAAACCAGAAGCTCCAGCTTCGATAAGAGTCATGCCGTAACCCTCATATTCTGAAGTAAGAAGAAAAATCTGAGCATTGGGATAAATAGAAAAGATGTCGTTCTGCCATCCAAAAAAACTGATACCATCTGACATATTTAATTTTTTGACCAATTCCAATAAATTAACCTTCTCTGGACCATCACCAGCAATGATTAATTTTACATCTGAAACTTTATCCAAAACTTTCTTAAATGATTTTATTGCAACATCAATTCTCTTCTCCTTGGTCAACCTAGATGCTATGAGAATATTTTTACTATTTGATTCTTTGCCGACTACAACCTCATCCTTTTTTTTCAAATCAACAAAAATCGGCAAAATATCGATCCTAGATTTTAAATTTGGAAATCTATTTTTTATCGAATCACAAATAACAGAACTGACGACTCTAATCCCCTGGGCTCGGGGTACAAGAAACTTAGCAATAAAAACACGAATAATATTTAGAAAATTTTTCTTAAAATATGGACTTAAAAAATCAGTATGAATTTGTAGTTGTAGTGGTATAAAAAATTTTTTAGATAAAAAATACCCAACAATACCTGTTTCAAAAGGATCCTGACATGACACAACTGTATTGTTTCCGGAAAAACCAGCCTTTTTTATTATGTCTTTTCCTATCTTTATGGCATCCAAGATATACAAAATGCGATACGATGAATTAGTCGGATAAACAAAAAGATTTTCATGTTTGTAAGCTTTTAGATTATGGTTTTTTAAAGAAAATACTATGCTGTGATATTCATGAACCTTTGACGCATAGTCCTTGCTACGAGAATAAACAGCACTTTCATTTTCAAATATTTTTCTGTCGGTACCAATGGATAAAACATTCATATTATTTTATGGAATTATATTTATCAACATATTCATTTGCGATTTGGTGCCACGAATGAGTAAAAGAAAAATTCTTTATTTTTTCTATCTGATTCCTGTAATTATCCTCATTCAAAAGCCACATTATCTTATCTTTTATATCATTCTCATCTTCTGGATTAACCAAAATACATAAATCACCTACTCTATCTATTAGACCGTTTTCTCTTGTAACTATAAACGGTTTATTTAATCTAATTGCATCCAAAATCATATTTGGACTTATATCCCCCAATGAAACCAAGATAACAGCATAAGCTGATGCGATCTTTTTTAGAAAATCCTCATATTTTGCATTTTCAGTATCTAAAATAATCCCACTATTTTTTACATCTTCTCTTTCAAAAATGTTTTTTAAAATAGAAATATTTTTCCAAACTAGGGGCCTTGTTCCAGCAACAAATACTTTTTTATCTGGCAACTCTTCGGATACAGCTTTCTTTTCTCCGTAATAATTTTCAACGATAGCTGTTTTGTTTAGATCTATTGAATATGGATCTTTAAATATATCTCTCTGCCACTTGGTACTAAAAACTAAGATGTTGCAGTTGTTTAATGTCCATCTAGTAATTTTGAAAATAATTCTTTCTTTCAAAGAAAAACTACCTTGTTTAGTTTTGTAAAAATCACTAAGCAAAACTTTATCCCCAGTTCTCTCTACATATCCCTCCCAAAGAAAATCTCCACCAGTTCTGATTATTATTTTTTTACCAAAAATTTTGGTCGCACACACACTAGGAAATCCAACACTAAACGTATCTAATGAAAGCACTAAGTCAGAACCAAGTACACTAGGTATAATCTTTACAAAAAACCATAGATGCCGAAGGCCTGTCGGCAAATAATTTTCGATTGTAAAAGTTTTTATAGTAACTCTGTGTCCCAAACCACCCAAAACCTCATTAAGATTTTTGGCATATTGGGCTGGACCACCTATTTTAGGGGGGTATATTCCGGTAGTTATGAGTATATTCATAGCTTTTTTATTCTATTCTTAATTTGGAAACTTATCAAAGACCCCCTTCATTTCTCTAGCTATTTGGTCCCAACCATATCTTTCTGTAACTCTTTCTAAGGCTTTTTGAACAATTCTAGATCTTAATTGATTTTCGCCCAATAAAGTTTTCACCGCAGAGACAATACTTTGAGGATTATCTGGCGAACAAAATATTCCTGTTTCTTTATCATCAATAAAATCAGGGATGCCCCCAACTGGAGTCGCAATAACTGGAATCTTTGCGGCCATAGCCTCTATAAAAGAATTACCGAATCCTTCAGAACGACTTGGACGAATAAAAATATCACAAATAGAAAGATACTTCGGAATTTCAGAATAATCTACAAATCCAAGAAACTTTACTCTCTCACGCAAACCCAAATCATATACTTGTTTTTGTAATTTAACTCCTTCATCACCCATTCCAATAACGACTAGGCTAATATTTGTAGGTAAACTAACTAATGCTGAGATGATATCATCAACCGCATTTTTGTGGGTAAGTCTACTTGTAGTTACCAAAAAAATATCTCCGTCTTTTTTGTTTAAGTTTTTTTTGAGTTCATCTTTCGTAACTTGACTTATTGGCTCTGAAAAAAGTTTAAGATTAACTCCATTTGGAATAAGTGCACTTTCCCCTTTGAAACCTCTTCTTATTGCTCTATTTAGTAGAAAATTACTGATAGCAGTTAAAAAATAAGTTTGTGATAAAGCCAGCCTCCATGATAAATCTATAAGACCAGCCCATTTGTACCTTAAATAATCTTCTGAATCCCCCTCTTGTAATGTAAGAATTATAGGAATTCTTTTTTTACGAGAAATGAATCTTACAAAATTAAAAATATAACCAGAAATACTAGAGAAAGAAACCATCATTGCCCAAATAGACGAATATTCCCTACTACTTTCCAATTTCCATATCTTATATGCTCCCCAAAATGGCAATGTAAGTTTATCTAAAAGAGGTTTTCCAAAACCTAACCTGTAGACCATGATGCCTCCTATCCTTTCTTCTGTGGGTAAATTCTTGTTTAGCTTTGCAGTTATTAGATCAAATTCATAACCCTGAACCCTGTCTGTTATTTCTTTTATGGCAATTTCCGCACCACCAACAAAGGGATGATAAGCTGTAGATAATATAAGAATTTTCTCTACTTTTTTACTTTGCTCCATGTTTTTTCTCATCCATATTCAGTAATTCTCTTAAAACATTTTCTGGGACTTCTGCAATAGATTCTTTTGGCTTATTCTCAACTTTCACTTCTTCTTTACGCACATTTACCTCTTCATTTTTTAGCTGTTGATTTGTTGAATGCGCAATGGAAGTTTTCTGAGTAGTAACGTTACTTACAACCTGTCTTTCTGATTCTTTTGATTTACTGATAACACCAGACAAAGCTTCTTTCAAACTAGAAATATTTTCCTTGGATGGATTCTTTTTATTATCTTTGTTTGAAGTCAAGCTAGACAAAGAAATTGTTTCCGGTTTAGTTGTAGAATCTGGAACTTCATTCAAAGAACTTCTTTTTTTGAGTTCTTCTGCAGCTTTCATAAACTCATCACGGTTTTCATCCACTTTTGGCTTTTCCTTTATGACTTCTTCTGGTCTATGATTTTCTTTAATTACATCTTTTTTTACTTCTTGTTGCAGTCTTTCGCGTTGATCATAGTTTTGTACAGGTACAAAAGGAGTGGTTCTTTCCAATACGCCATGCCACTCCCCAATCTCCTTTTCAACAATAGATCTAGGACGTGCAAATTGTTCTCTAGAGCTAGCGATCACGACATCTTTAAAATTGATCTCAGGGCGCGCAATAGGACCCATCGTGGTTGCAGAAAATGGCTGAGAACTAACCCCATCTATCATTAGTTTGAGATATATCTGAGCAAAACCCAAGTTAACCAGATCAGCTGCTTCGAAAGTTGGTGCAAATTCCTTTTCCAATACTTCGGCATCAAAAGCGCCCACTCGAAAAGTTATCATGGTTCCCACGTTCCCAAATACGGCATCTCTCACCTCCTCCTCCATTTGTTCTATATATTGGTGAGCGATTGTTAAACTAAGCTTATATTTTCTTGCTTCAGATAAAATGTCAGCAAAAGATTTATTGGCAAAAGATTGAAACTCGTCAACATACAAATAAAAGCTTGGAAGTTTTGCCAGATCTTTTTCGTCAGCGTCAGCACGAGACATTGCTGCCAAATAAATCTTGGTTATAAGCATAGAGCCAAGCAAATTTGCATTTCCTTCACCCACTCTGCCTTTTGATAAGTTTATGATTAGAATTTTTTTCTCATCCATCATTTTTCTTATATCGAAAGTAGATTTAGCTTGACCAAGTAAGTTTCTAACTAGGGGGTTAGAAGTAAACTGACCAACCTTGTTTTGAATAGCAGGGATAGCTTCTGCAATAAATTTTTCTGTCCATTTACCAAACTCTTCAACCCAAAAAGCCTTGACCGAAGTATCTTGTATGTTGGCTACAACTTTTTTTCTATATTCTTTATCAGAGAGCATTCGATTTACACCAAGAAGTGTCGAACCTGGATATTCGAGTAATGCCAAAAGCGTATTGTTTAGAATATAGGCCATACGTGCTGACCAAGCATCCACCCAGATCTTTTCAAAGGTAGACATAAGACCATTAACGACCAAGTGCCTCTTATCTATTCCGATATCCTCCATTACATTGAAAGAAACTGGATGTTCCATATCAAAAGGAGCAAAATACAAAACATCTTTGATTCGATTTTCTGGAATATAGTCCAAAAGTTTTTCTGCTGTTCCTCCGTGTGGATCTATAAAAGCTAAACCGTTACCATTCTGAATATCTTGGATAGCCAGATTTTCAAGTAGAGTCGATTTACCCATACCTGTTTTACCTATAACATACATATGTTTTAGACGATCTTTGGCTTTTATACCAAATTTTATTCTTTTATTTCTTGCGTCAGTTTCAGCAAAATATGTTACGTTATTAGAGTCCATAATTTTTTAAATTATAACACAAATTTAAAAATAAACCCGCGGAGACTCGGGTTTATTTTTTAAAAGTTTTTGCTGGATTATCGAGACTATGGACAAAGTGTGACTGCACCCAATGCATCGTCTATAACTCTAGCAGAACCTGCCTGATCAACACACCAATAATCTACACCTGATCCAGATCCAAACTGATCTTCAACTTTCAATGGAGCTGATGCGGCCCATTCTGATGGACTATCGTTACAAACTCCTGTTCCACCTCCAGCCAAACCTGCAGCATTCACGGCATTAGTAATATTTGTATCTGCACAAACGTTATCATAACTACCATCATCATTTTCCACAATCGCCGCTTGAGCACCAATACCTTTTAAATTTGATTTCACGGCGGCATCAGATCCTTTTGATCTTGCTGTGTTAAGTGAAGTTAGAACAACTGAAGAAAGTATGCCTATTATGGCGATCACAACAAGAAGTTCAATCAACGTAAAACCTTTTTTAGTAGACTTCATTAGAAGATAAATTATTGATTATTAAATATTATGAATATAATTGTATATCAAACAAGTCAAAAATAAAAGTAGCTAGATAGATTCTTTGTTCAAAGCACCTTCTGTGTAAGTATTCGAAGCGGACCATAATATCCACGAGTTAAGTCCGACGTCATAAGTAGCCTTTATTTGTGCTCTAACTTCTTCTGGTCCGTAATCCGCACCAAGGTCAAAGTCTTGAAGCCATGGTCTAAACTTTAGTGGAGATGTGCTTGCAAGGTTCGCTCGATCCACAGCACTCTGCATAGCAAATTTAACAACTTCATATGGGTGTTTTGCTGGATTTTTATAGTTGTTAAAATTCGCTGGATAATGAGACGGATAAACCATTGGCATAATGTAGTCAAAGTGTGGAAGTGCAGTTTCTAAAAGTTGACCTATACCCATATCGTCACTTGCAGTTGTAGTCATTCCAAACAAATCTCCTGAAATCTTGAGTCCTGAATCAAACAAATGATCACTCATGTATTTAAAAAACTCCCCCAAAACAACACTCTTTGGAGTTGTAGAACTTAACGGAAAAGAAATATCTTTCATATTGCCGTCAGAAGGATACCTAATATAATCAAGATTTATTTCATCAAAACCTATTTTTCTACTCTCTCTTGAAATCAAAACTATATATTTCCAATACTCTTCTGAACCAGGGTCGATCCAAGATATCCCCTTTCTATCTTTCCAAACACTTGTTCCTGCTTTATTTTTTACAGCCAAATCTGGTCTATATTTAACAAAGTAAGCATCCTGAAAAACCGCTATTCGACCTATGACGTAGATGCCCTTTTTATGAAGATTCTCTATAACTTCCTGCAGATCTTTTATGCGAGAGTTGCCAGACCCAAAAGAATTTAATTCTGTAGAAGAGATCGGGAAAAAAATATTACCTGTATAATCCTTTATGTCTATAACTATAGTATTTAGTTCAGTTTCGTCTATAATTTTGATAAGTTTATCTCTAAGTTGAGGAACCGAAGCGACCCAACTCGTCATATAGATACCTTTTACTGAATCGGGGGTTAAAACATAAGACGGTGCAAATACTTTAACAACTTCGTTTTTTTGTGAAGATACAATATTAGATTTTTGATCACTAACGTAATGTATTGTTAAAATCTGAGGAAGAAAAAAGAAAAGCGAAACGGTAATAATCAAAACACTAAGAAATAATATTTCCTTATATCTCTTTGGAGATTTTCGCATGTTTTTATTTTTCTATACCCGTCAAAATAGCTGAGGCTTTTCGAATTCTCGGACTTGGTCTTGATTTCGGTTTTGGCTTTTGTTCGACTTTTTGTTCCACCTTTGGCTCAAATTCTACGATAACAGGAAGCACTTCCTCTGCTACTTTTGGTGGTAGATTTTCTACAAAAACTGGAGTTACTCTTTCTTTTTTTAGTTTATTGTATTTTGATCCTCTTCTGACCAAGGATACTGTGACAGACAAAGAAACCAAGAATGCTCCGGCCAAGAGTGTGAATATGGTTTTCCAAAGCGTCGGCAAACCCAAAAACGGTATTAGAAAAATAAAAATTCCGAGAAAAAATGTGGATTTGCGATTTATAATCATGTTCTTAATAAACGAATTATACATCCACCAACTGTTTTCGCAAAATTATTATATTTTTTGAATCAAAATCATGTTTGTGGATAGACCCTTCGTGTTAAAAGGCACACCAGCAACAATAACAACTTCATCACCTTTTTTAGCAAGTTTTAGGGTTACACATCTTTCTTTTACAATCTTGAAGACATCCTCAAGTGTTTTGTATCTTGGAACAACTGAAGTTTTACAACCAAAGACCAAATTTAGCTTGTTTGCTGTTCTTTCATTTGGAGTCAGTGCCAAAATGTGTGAATTTGATCTGTGTCTAGAAATCATTCTAGCTGTGAAACCAGAATCAGTAAGAGCAACAATAACTTTTGCACCAACATCATGAGCTGTTTTAACGACAGAACTTGTAATAGAGTCCGCAGTCTTTGTTCCGCCATTTTTACCGATACCTCGCATTATTCTCTTTATTGTTCTCTCTGGGTAGTTACTTTCAACCTCCAATGCAATAGTTCTCATTACTGTGACAGCTTCAACAGGAAAATCTCCTAGAGTTGTTTCTTCAGACAACATAACTGCATCAGTACCATCCAAAATAGCGTTGGCTACGTCAGAAATCTCCGCACGAGTTGCCACTGGAGACTTAATCATAGATTCCATCATCTGAGTTGCCGTAATGACAGGTTTTCCAACCTCATTACATTTCTTTATCATCATTTTTTGATAACTTGGAACTTTTTCATAAGGCACTTCTATTGCCAAATCTCCTCTCGCTATCATGATTCCATCCACTAGAGAAATTATTTCATCTATGTTCGCTATAGCTTGTGGAGTTTCTATTTTAGCGATTATAGCAGCATCACATTTTCTTTTATTCAGTATTTCTCTAAGTTCGATAATATCCGAAGGACGTCTCACAAAAGATAGCGCAATATAATCCACCTTATTTTTTATACCAAATTCCAAATCTTTTAGATCTTTGTCTGTCAGAGACTTGATAGATAAATCAGAGTCCGGAAGGTTTACACCTCTTCTTCCTTTTATATCTCCTCCAACCAAAACCTCACAGATTACTTTAGATCCTTTTACATCTTTTACTTGTAGTTTTTTCTTTCCATCATGCAGGAAAATAATATGATCCTTTTTCACTTCCTTAGGCAAAAGTGGATAGTTAACAGAAACAATACTCTCATCTCCCACTATATCCTCTGTCGTCAAAGTAAATGTTTGTCCTTTTTTAAGTGTAATAGACTCTGTTTTAAAGTTTCCTATTCTGATTTTTGGCCCACCCAAGTCTTGCAAGATAGCTGCTTGAAGTCCTGTCTTCTTCAAAGATTTTCGCAAGTTTTCCACTCTCACTTGATGTTCAGCAAAGTCGCCATGCGAAAAGTTAAGTCGCATAACATTCATACCTGCATTTAAAAGTTTTGTAAGCATTTCCTCACTCTCTGTTGCTGGACCTATTGAGAGTGAGGAAATGCTTACAAAACTTTTAAA
>JBEBJP010000014.1:0-18488 GCA_040079825.1 Parcubacteria group bacterium | reverse complement strand
GACAGGTAGCATTTCTTGCATCAAAAGTGGCATCTCTTGCTGTTCGTGCTGTATAAAGTTTTGCCCTCGCCCACGCACCCCCAAATCCTTTTTTATCTCTGGCGTCTGTCTGGAGTTGTGAATTTTCAGCTGCATTTTTACCAATTTTACCAAAACTATTTCTTCCAACCCAAGCTGTACTTCCAAGCAATGCCCCACCCGTTAATTTAGTGAGTCCATTTGATAGATCTTTTATTTGAGAAGCTCCTTTGGTAGCTGTGCTTTTAGCGACGATTAAGGAGGATAAGGTAAGACCAATAACAACCACAAAATTAAAAATTAAAGGGACTGCTGACGTCACGTCCGTAAAATTTGAAGCATTTTGTATTTTAGCAAAATCTGCTGGATTTAGGTGGGAGCCAAAAAAGTTTGGACTTCTGATAAAAGTCAGTATAACCCAGGTCATTAGCATGTATACCGGAGCAAAAATGAGCTGACCCCACAGACTCTCCCACCATTTTTTGGAATGAGTAGCTATACCAGGAAGTCCGGACAAGCCCATATAAGCTATTGGAGAAAAAGCTAATAAAAATATCAAAACAATAAATCTAACAATAAAAAGAATACTGACTGCTAAAAATACAGATGTAGTTATGATAAACAAAATGCACGCAAACAGATTGGCAAGCATCTGACCGTAATCTCCAGAACCCTGAGGTACGTTAATTGTGTCAGTGCTGAAAAATCCATTGAGGCCGAGTGATTGTGCAAATGCATTGGAAAGACCAGTAACATTACCAGTTCCCCTATCTGGTATTTGTCCCATAATACTGTTGTACATTCCTATGGTTACTATGTTGGATGCATCGATTAAAATTTTAGTGAAAAACAAACTAAAGTTTATAAGTAGTGATGCTAAAACGATACCAGTAATAAACTTTTTCACTTTCCCTGCATCACTTTGGCCTATTATCATAAGTATTCCTTCGTAAACTAACATGAAAATAAATCCTATGTTCATCAGGTCTCTTATAACTTTCCATGCAGTGTTTATTCCTGAGATATTTGAAATATTTTGCCCCATGTGCACAACAGTCTCAGTTAAAGTATAGTTTAAAATTAGGCCTGAAAGACCCATGAAAAGCGCCAAAACCTTTTGAATTAAGTACAAAAGTGGAGATACTATGTAACTCGCAAGGTTTGAAGTAACGATGTTTATTGCGGACAAGAAAGTTCCCCCCACAAAAGAACTGGCGGAGCCTAAAATACCAACTTGAGGTACTGCTGGTGCTGGTGCTGCCGGTGCTTGAGCATAAGTAGTAGCTACAGGTAAAAACACTATAGCTACTAGAATTAAAATGTAAGGTAAATATTTTCTCATTAATTGTTTACAAATACTGAACAACTACTACTCTGGCCAGCACTGGATACGGTTATGGTGTATGTGGTAACAGGTGTGCCGGTTGGATAGTAACCTCCTATTCTGTCTCCAGATCCACCACCAGACGTAATGGTTAGATTTGGTGCTGACCAAGAGTAAGTACCGTCTCCTCCTGAAGCTCCCCAAGTATTTTGTTGGTTCCATATTAGTGAATCAGAAGATGGACTACATGAAAGCTGAGCTGATCCACTATTACTACCACCGCCACTACTACCACTAGAGCTACTTCCCCCACTGGAACTTCCAGTACCAGAACATGCATAGCCCAAATCAGGGTTACATCGTGGGATTGAAGGTAGTTCTGGTGCGGCATTTGAAGGTGGAGTTGGAGGGTTCATGGTACAGTCGGATTGTCCTGTATTTGGGTCTGTGGTACAAGACAATCTGCCACCAACATTTGAAGATCCATTCTCAGATTCTGAGGCTAGATCTGAAGTAAATGATCTGCCGGAAGCATTTGGTTGACTACTTCCCAATAGACCACCAACACCACCAATAACTCTAGATGTGAGCTGTGATAAAAGTGCTCCAAGAACCTCATCTATTTCATCTGCGACTTCAAGTCTTCTTTCTCCAGTGCCTAGTGTTGAATTAAGCTTTTCCCCAATAACCGATCCAGGGGTTACTGTTTTTTTTGCGCCAATACAGTCTATTCTACCAGTTGATACCGTTCGCACTTCTGTTCCTAAACATACTTCGTGTGAGAGAAATCCTCTGCCTTGTTCCAGTTGTTTATTGTATTTATTGACTTGGGCGTCAATGTCCTTTTGGAGTTGTGATTGAGCCTGCAGATAAGCTCCGTATGGGTTATTTGAATCATTTTGTGTTACTTCAAACCACCCTTCCCAGCCACCCGAACTAAAGTCTTGAGTGAACTGTTCATAGTTGTTTAAAACTCGACTTAAATTACAAGAGTAGTTATTTGAATTAGTATCGTATAGATGCTTTCTAACCAAGTTAAGGCGAACGTTGGCCCTAAATGGTGTACATAGTTGATTTAGTTTAGAGTTAGATGATAAAAACTTTGCTGCTTGTGTATCTGCCACATCCAAAAAGAACTGTTCAGGGTCAGTTACGAATGTAGGATTACCTTGAAAACCAGAGTTTATCCAGTTTACTGTTTGAGCAGTAATTTTTTTTATTATCATGTTTGCAGCCTGAAATGCTATAGCATCAAGACCAAACTCTTTTGCTACTATAGAACCGTCTGCAATAGCACTGGTGTAATTGGGTACGTAGTTGCCAGGGTCCCACACAACAGCGCCAGCGTGTGTAGTGATTGGTGAGCCTAGTAAAAAAATAGATAAGGTAAATAAGAAAAAAGGTATTTTTTTATATTTTTTAGATAAGAGTAAGAGCATAGTGATATTGATATACCAAAACATTATATAACATTTGGACTACCATATACTAGCTAAAGTGTTGAAAACTTGAATTATTTTTTTAACAAATATTGTCCCATTCCGTTAATTGAGTTTATCAATGCGGTAACATCTTGCGGGTATTGTTTTAAAGCGCTCAAACTTTTTACAGGATCATCAAAAGTAACTCGTATTGACTCTAGGTCAGCAAGAGTTCTGCTTAGTGCGTTTAGTAGCAATAAGTGGGTTGCAACAATTTCACTTGGTACATCTATTTGCAACAAACTATCAATTATTTGCTTATTTACAGCGATTATAGGGTCTAGTTTGTTCATCTCGTTTGGAATATTGAGCTTAATTGAATTTGCTATAATCACATAAGGGTCTTCTTTTATTTGTCCTAAACTATTTTTGATTAAGAGAGTTACTGTTCCTTTATAGTTGTTTATAGCATCTTTTCCTGGGTTATTTATGATTTTAAGGTTTTTTTCTAGGTAAGTAGCTGCTGCGGTGCTTGTATATGTTGGTACAGATAAAACTTTTTCAGTTAAATTATTTATATCATCCGACGTAACTTCCCTACCTGAACTTTTGAGTTTTAGGTATTCAGACATGAAATCTTTGGATATTTGAGAGGTTATTGTTGTCTCATCGTATGGAATTTTGTTATTTTCGGTTAATACAATAGTTTTTTCATCTGATTTTTGAGTGTTATTAAGCATTTCTTTCCATGATTGGTTAGAATTTGATTCTATATAAGGTCTAACACTAAAATCCCCTGACAACCCGTTTGTACCTTTTAAAGCAACATTTTTGGGTGAACTGCTGTATAACCAAACAGAACCGATCACTCCAGAGCAGATAATAAGGGTCGCCAGTATTCTTTTTTTACTTGAGTTTTGGTTCACAGTTAGAATTATAACAGATATAAATTATAGTTTATATGTAAGATGTTTATTTTTTACTTATATTGTACCCCACAACCTCAAAGTTTCCATGCTTAACAACTGACCAAAACAAATAGTCTGGAGTAATTATTTGGGGTAGTGATGATGATTTGGTGAGTATTTTTTTGTCTAACAAAAGTTTTAATATAATATCTGAACATGACACCGTTTTTCTCCCCTCTTTGAGAGGACCGAAGACATACTCAGGATCGTTAGCTATGTTTTTAAGGGTAGAAATTATTTCTTTGATTTCTTCAGTATTCTTTTTGGGTCGAATAACAACAAAGTTGTGCATATCATCGTAAAACCAGTCGCTACTTGATAATTTTGTGATAGCAATTTGGTTTACAGGTATTTCATAATTGCCTAAAGCTTCAAAAAGCTCATCATTTCCTAAGAACATAGCGGAATGTGTGAAATATGGATCAAGACTTTCGTCAAAATCAGAAGTTATCTTTGTTACGTATCTTCGAATCAATATGTCCCCAGGAATTAACTTGCAGTCCTTGATTGTTTTACAATGTGCAACATTGCTTTCCAAAGAAGTACTCACTTGTTCATAGGATAATCTAAAAACACTGTTATAGAATCTATAACTCATAAACATAATCAATCCTATAAACAAAAGAAGGAATCCTATTATGTATATTATTATTTTCTTTAAATTTTTTGGCATAGTCTATAAATTTTGGAGACCTTCGCAGATATTTATCCATTTTTCCAAAGTAAGATCCTCAGCTCTTACCTTGGAGTCAAGATTAAGTTTCTCAAAAATAACAATCAAGTCTGTTTTACTATATATTTCGCTTAGGTTGGGTAATAACTGTTTTCTTTTGTGAGCAAATCCAGCACGAATAGTTTTGAAAAATAAATTTTCGTTTATTTTGGCAAGTTTATTTTTAGAGATTTTTTCTATGATAATTACTGCAGAGTCCACGTTTGGTTGTGGTGAAAAAGCTCCCCTACCCACAACCCTCACAAGTTTGGGATCTCCAAATATTTTTACTGACAGAGAAAGTAAACTTTCTTTATTGTCTCTCGCCACGATTCTCTCCGCTACTTCTTTTTGAACCAATAGGGTCATTGATTCTGGTTGTTTGTTGTTTTCTAGAAAAATTCTAATTATCTGACCGGTGATGTAATACGGAATGTTTGCAACTAGTTTGTATTTATCTTTTATGAGATTGGTGATATTTACATCCAAGACATCTGCGTGCACTAGTTCAAGTTGTTTTAACGAAATTTCTCTAGAAAAAGTTTTGTGGAGTTCTGGGATAAGTCTGTCATCTTTTTCAATACTCACAACATGCGCACCAGTTTTCAAGAGCTCGGCAGTCAAAACTCCCTCTCCTGGACCTATTTCTAACACTGCATCATGTTCCGTCACTTTTGCAGCGAGAACAATATCAGAAACAACCTGGGGTGACTTAAGAAAATTTTGTCCGAGAGATTTCTTTTTTAGTATCATGATCAATAAATTTATAAATATTTTAGAAATCTATACTAAACAGTGGCTTTCTTTGTGCTTCTCCTAAATAGGATTCCCTCTCTGTATGTATATCGGCAATATCTTCTATGAATTCCGAAGGAGAATTTATTTCTAATGAGCCAAATATAGTACGAGTTTGGGCATGGGTCAAGAAAAGTTTTTTACCAGCTCTGGTTAATGCCACGTAAAATAGTCTTCTTTCTTCCTCAGCATCTTCCCCCGTTTTCTTTGTTCCACCCATTCTTTGATGTGGAAAAAGATCCGCTTCAAGGCCACAGATAAAAACATAATCGAATTCCAAACCTTTGGAGGCGTGTACGGTCATAAGTTTTACTCCTATTTTTTGCTCGTCCAAAGAATCTTGATCCGAAGCGAGCGAAGTGTCAGTTAAGAATTTTTCAATACCGTCTTCACCCTCATATTCGTCGTAACCAGACGCGAGTGTTACGAGTTCCATAATGTTTTCTAACCTATCTGTATCCTCTTCCAGTCCGGTGTTATACATATTTTCCATGCCAGATGTTTTTATAATGTAACGCAAAGCCTCGCTAGGTTTTTGTGTTGTTAAAACATTTTTGAAATCCGAAAGCATCTTTCGAAAGTTAAATATTTTTATTTTAGCACTTTCTGGGAGTTCATTTTCAAGACCTTGGTTTATTTTTTGTAGCGTAACTTTTCCTATGCCTCTCGGTGGAATGTTTATGATTCTGTTGAAGTCGCTTATGTTGTCGCTGTTTAGTGCGCACTTTATAAAACTGATCACGTCTTTAACTTCTTTTCGGTCAAAGAATTTTGTTCCTATCATTTGATACGGAACTCCATACGATAAAAAAGCTTCTTCTAGAACACGTGATTGGAAGTTGGCTCTGTATAAAACAGCGACATGGTCCGCTTTTGTGCCATTATCAATAAGCTCTTTTGATTTTAGTGCAATAAAGTGTGCCTCATCTATTTCGTTTCTAGCTTCAAATATACCGATTTTGTCACCCTCTTCATTTTCAGTAAATAGTTTTTTGGGTATTCTAAAGTTGTTTTTTTGTATGATATCGTTTGCAACAGCTAATATAGTTTTTGTTGAACGATAGTTTTGTTCGAGGAAAATAGTCTGTACATCAGGATAGGTTTTTTCAAAATGAAGCATGTTTTTAATCTCTGCACCTCTCCAACTGTAGATGTTTTGGTCTGTATCCCCCACTACACAGATGTTTTTGTGTTTTTTTACTAGCAATTCTACAATCTCGTTTTGGATCTTATTTGTATCTTGGTATTCGTCTACATGAACATACAAAAAACGATCTTGGTATTTTTCTAGCACCTCAGGATATTTTTTCAGCAATTTTAGAGTCTTCAATAGTAAATCGTCAAAATCCAAGGCATGTTCCTTGGCAAGAGTTTCTTCGTATTTTACCCAAACTTTCTTGGTTAGTTCTGATACAAAGTCAAAGGCGCCTCTCTCGTTATACTCTTTCACATCCACACCTCTACCTTTTTCTTTAGAAATTATGTGTTGGATCTTGTCCAAATGCTCTTTTGGGTCGAGACCTAGAGATACAATAGCTTCCTTCATAACCTTTTTTGAATCTGCTGTGTCAAAAATACTAAAATGTCGTGGAAGTTTAAGTAATTCAGCGTTTTCTTTAATCACTTGCACTCCCAATGAGTGAAAAGTGCTAACAAATGGCATAAATCTCCTCATGTGTAGCAAGCTAGGGTCGTTTTCCAAAAGAATTCTGACTCTGTCTCGCATTTCTTTAGCAGCCTTGTTTGTAAAAGTTATCGCTAGGATTCTGTCGGGCGACACGCCGTTTATTATAAGATGAAGTATTCTGTGGGTTATCGTTTTTGTCTTGCCAGCCCCTGCGCCAGCTACAATAAGCACTGGACCGTCTGTGGCCAATACGGCTTTTCTTTGGCTTTCGTTTAGACTTTGGAGATAATTCATTTGGTTGATTATAGCATGTTGGTTGCTGTCCTAATTTTTGCCTGTGTGTAACCCCATTGACCTGTATTGTACAGGCTATATACTAGTATAGTACTGAATTTTAAACAGGTGAATATGGCTCTACAGAGCCTTATTCTATTCAGAAATTCCAGAATTTACATTAAATTTTAGCCTATTTTAGGTCTATTACAGGATCCGCAATTTAGGTCCGGTCTAAAAAGCATGGCGCTAGCACTTTTCAAAAGGCCTAGCAAAATGGGATCGAGCTTGAGTGTGGTGAAAATATCGACGTTCTTGGGTCGCAATTATATTGTTTTATCCATGATTTTGACGTCTTTTCTTATTCCGCTCCAAACACAAGCGGGTGTATTTTCTTTTATATCTGATCTATTTTCGTTTGAGAGTGCTGAAGCACAAGAAGTAGAGGTTAATTCCCAAAACATCCATCTTTTACAAGCTTCTCTTTCTCCTAACCATAACTACGCTTCTACTACTGACGATTTGGCTATTGTTGGTGGGACTTCCCTTTCTTCAGAAAGTCATGCACCTATAGACGTAAAAACTTTTGATGATGATCAGATTAGTGTGTATGTAGTTCGAAATGGTGATACCTTGCCAGCTATAGCCAAAATGTTTGGCGTTAGTGTTAACACTATTCGTTGGGGTAACGACATAAGTGGAAATACAGTATCCGTAGGTCAAACTCTGGTTATATTGCCAATATCTGGTGTTCAGCACACTGTTAAGTCAGGAGATACTTTGCAAAGTATCGCAAAACAACATAAGGGAGATTTGGATGAGATCCTTCAATACAACAACCTAACCAAAAACGCCAAACTGATAGTTGGTGATGTTATTGTGGTGCCTGATGGCGAAATGACGACTTCGGTCAATAAACCTAGTAGTGGAGGTAAGCCTAGTTCAGTTGCAACGTATTCTGGTTACTACATGAGACCTATAAAAGGTGGAGTGAAAACTCAGGGTATACACGGTCACAATGGTGTGGATCTAGCTTCTGTTTTTGGATCTAATATTTTAGCATCTGCCGACGGAGACGTTATTGTTTCTAAAAACTCTGGTTGGAACGGTGGTTATGGATCTTATATTGTTATAAAGCATAGTAATGGAACTCAAACCCTATATGCTCACTTGAGTGGAACAAACGTTAGTGTGGGAGACAGAGTTGCTCAGGGTCAGGTTATTGGAAAGATGGGTTCAACTGGTAAATCAACTGGAACTCACCTGCACTTTGAGATCCGTGGTGCAAAGAATCCGTTCTAATTATTTTAAATAAAAAATCACCGAGCGGGTGCGTGTGCACTCGCCCGGCTATTCGTGGGTGTTACCACCTGTCATTGTGGTTGCATGTCTGCAACCATGTGACGATGGGCAGCAACTCACTCTTCCAGCTCCCACCGGATTCTCGATCTCCGATCATATTCAGGATGAGCAGGAAGGCTTCCTCGATCTGTTCTTTGGTGATGTTGACCTTCTTGTTCAACATCCGACCCATGGTTCTGAGCACTTCCTGGAGGTTCGCCTTCTGGTTTTCCGAGAGTTCTCGAGAAAGTGCGCGAGCACTGAGTTTCTTCAAAAACGTTGTTGACGTCATTAACACTCCTTATCAGAGGGGTTTACGAAAGATGTCTAGCTAACTTTATACACCCTACTTGTGCTTTTGTCGATCTAGAAATTTTGGTACTTTTTTGGTCTGTATTGAAGTGCTTCTAGAATATGGTTTTCGGAAATCTCTAAAGAATTGTCTATATCAGCGATAGTTCGTGCTAGTTTTATAATACGGTGATACGAACGAGCAGATAGATCTAGTTGTTTCGCTGAAGTATTGAGAAGTTCTTTTACTTTATCTGAAAGGTTTACGTGTTTTACAAGATCTTTTGTAGATAATTCTGCATTGGTTTTTATTTTTAAACCTAAATTTTTATATCTAGTTTCTTGAGTTTTTCGAGCTCTTTCAACTCTCGGTTTCATCTTGTCAGTTCCTTCGTGAAGCTCGCGAGAGTCAGTTAGTTTTTGGTGTTCAATTTTGGAAACTTCTACCCACAAATCTATACGATCAACTATTGGTCCAGAAATTTTTCTCTTGTATTTATCTATATTCTGAGCGGAGCAAGTACACTCTTTGCCTTTAACTCCGTAGTTCCCACACGGACAGGGATTCATCGTTGCAACCAAAATAAAATGCGCAGGATATTTGGCGCTACCTTTTGCTCGAGATATTGTGACTTCTCTGTCTTCTAGGGGTTGTCTTAAACTTTCCAAAACTTTTTTATCAAATTCTGGGAATTCGTCCATAAACAAAACTCCTTTGTGTGCCAAAGTTACTTCTCCGGGTTTCAAGTTTGCTCCTCCTCCAACCAAAGAAACATAAGAAGCTGTGTGGTGAGGTGATCTAAATGGTGGGTGTTCAACTAAACCTTCAGAGAGTATTCCTCCTATAGAGTATATCGACGTTACTTCTAGCATGTCGTCAAAAGACAAGGGAGGAAGTAAATGTGTAAAAGCTCTGGCCAACATAGTTTTACCTGTTCCCGGTGGTCCATACATTATTATGTTGTGTCCCCCACTCGCGGCTATTTCTAAACCTCTTTTGGCGGATTCTTGACCTTTTATATCTGCAAAATCAACATCTACTTCTCTTTTTGTCTTTTCAGATTTGTTTTTCTTATACTCCTTTATTTTTACTGAAGAAATTTTTTTGGTCTCATCTTCCTCATCAGCTTTTTTGGTATTTATGTGACGAACAACATCTAAAAGTGTGTCTGCCCCAAATATTTTTATTCCTTCTATCGAACTCGCCTCGTCGGCATTTTGTACTGGTAAAAATATTTCTTTGAAGCCTTCTTGCTTGGCTTTTTGTGCTATTGGGAGAGCACCCTTTATGCTTCGCAATTCTCCATCGAGAGAAAGTTCACCAATAAAAATCCTTTCTTTTGTTTCAGCTTCAATGTCCCCGGATGCAATAAGGTAGCCAATAGCTATGGGTAGGTCAAAGAGTGGTCCCTCTTTTTTCACATCTGCAGGGGCTAAAGAAACAACAACTTTCTGATTTTTATTTTTGGGAGATTTCCAGCCGGAATTTTTTATTGCTGCGGAAACTCTGTCTTTGGATTCATCTACAGATTTGTTAGCTAGACCAACTATTGAAAATGAATGTAATCCTCTGGATAGATCAACTTCTATATCTATTATTTGAGCACTAAGTAATGTAGTTTGAGCTGTATAAATCTTTGATACAGACATATTTTAGAAAATAAATGTAAGCCTAACTCATGTGAGCCTTGCATGTCGTTGCAGATGGGTTCACTTCCAATCTGTCATTTTCAATATCTTGTCCGCAATTTTCGCACTTGCCGTATGTTCCATCTTCTATTTTTGCTAGAGCGCTTTTAACTAAGTTTAGTTGTTTCTCTAGCTGTTCTAGGATTCCTTGGTTGTTTTCAAAAGTTTCCATACTGCTTGCTACCTCTGCGTCTTCGGCAGTATCTATGTCATCTTTTTCAGTCGCTTCCCAATCAGAAGCGTTCTCAGGATTTTTTCTCCCTACAGTCGCTAGCTCTTTTTCTAGTAGTTCAACTTCTTTTTGTAATAGATTCTTAAAATGTTGTGTATCTTGCATACCCCAATTGTAACAGAAGGGCTAGTGCACGCAACTACCCTACCGGTTCTGTTTACTTATTAAGTATTTTCCTATTACTGCCTCAAAGATGTTTTCATTTGTTGTTATAACCAAAGTTTCTCTATCAATAAATGAATAAAGGAGTATCGTTTTGTTTCGTTGGTCCTTCAATATACGCAAATCTTTGTTTTTTAACGCTTGGTCAACGAACAATCCAGGAGTTGAACTGGCATTTTGAGGAATATTGAATAACTGACCTAAGTCGGATTCGATGTATTTCTCCCAATTTAACATTCCACTGAAACTATTTGCATAGTCCTTTGTGGTAAGAATAATGAATGGTTCGTTTGTATCAAATGAATAAATTCCCAGCATGTATTCTTTATCAAAGGATCGAGAGAGTGATGAAGGCATTTTCGGAGCCAATAACTTCAAGGCGGTTTCTATATTTTCTTTGTTTCCAGATGGGTCTGTGGTGTTTATGTACAAAACAGAGTTGGGTGGGAGATTGAAAGATTCTTTTTCTGAAATGATATTCTGTATTAGTTCAGCTCTAGTAGAACTTGCTATTGTGAAGTCTTTTTCTCGAGAAAAACTAATAAGAGCCTTGGTTTTTTGGATTATAGCCACTTCCTCAGTAGATTTTATGTAATAAACTAATCCAACGACGATTATTCCAAGGAAAAATAAGGAAATGCTAAAAGTTGTAAAGATCTTGTTTCTTAGTCTGTTGTCTACTTGTTTTGGTGCGATTTGAGGTTTTTCTTCTCGCCTTTTTTCTTCAGCTACAAAAATAGTGGCTGCGGACGCTTTTCCCTGTGAAAGAACCTCATCGACATCACCTTGGTAAGTTCTAAGAGTTTTAAATATCTTCCTTTCTGGTTCCACGGGTTGTTCCAAATTTTCTGTAGTTGGTGGAACTGGATTAATATTTTTTTCTTCAGGGTTCATTATTGCATAATTGTAACAAATTAAATTTTTAATAACAAAAAAGACCGATCATGCCGTCATGACATGTCGATCGTGACTTATGTTTTTGAGCAGAAGTCTGTCTGGGTGGAGGAGGAGGACGATCGAAAAATCGTCCCCTCCTTCCCATCGCTGTGGGACCATGGTGAGGATGGCCACACAGCACCTATCTATACTATAACACATTATGTAAAATAATGCAAATTTAGAACAGAAAAATAGCCCTATTTTTGTTAATTAAAGGCGGGATTTTTTAAAAAATAAAAAACAGGTACGTTTCTGGGTGAGACGTACCTGTTTTTTACTAAACTCCAAAATATCCTTATTCGAACCCAATTTCTCGGCGGACTTTTTTGTTTACACCACCTGATCCTAATAGATATTTTCTTGGATTGTTATCCAAATCTATAAAATCGTCAGTGATTTCTATAAGTTTTGCTGAAGTAGCCTTTCCAAAAGACATAACTTCTACTTGGATTCCCTGGTTCTGTAGATATTCCACTAGTGGAACAAAGTCCCCATCCCCTGTTACCAGGATAATAGCATCTAGTTTTGGAGCTAACTTTATCGCATCCACTGCTAAACCGACATCCCAGTCAGCTTTTTTTGATCCGCCAGCAAAAATCTGAAGATTTTTTGTTTTTGTTTCAATTCCCATTTTTTCCAAAGCTTCAAAAAAGTTTTTTTCATCTCCTGATTCTGTGGTGATAACATAAGCTACTGCTCTGGTTAAAGAGCGCCCAGCTAAGCCATCCTTCACCACTTGTCCAAAGTTAACTTTGGAACCATAGATGTTTTTTGCACAGTGATATAGGTTTTGGGTATCAATAAAAATGCCAACTCGTTGATTCTTGTGTTTGATTACACTCATTTTATTAAAAAATTACATTAAATACTAAAATATCGACCTGCTTACAAAGTATACCATATATAAAAACAAACCTTTTCAGGTTGTTTTTAGAGAGATTATTTCTTCAAACCGATTTTCTTTACCAAAGAGTTGTATCTTTTTGGGTTTTTCTTCTCAAGATACTTCATGTGAGTCTTTCGACTAGCTACCATTTGCAAAAGTCCTCTTCTAGAGTGGTTGTCTTTTGTGTTTTTCTTCAAGTGAGAAGCTAACTCGTCAATTCTGCGAGTTAAAATAGCGATTTGTACTTCAGGAGAACCAGTGTCCTCTGCATGAGTCTGGACTTCCTTAATAACCTTGGTTTTCTTTGTTTTAGTAAGCATTACCGACAGGATATCACAAAAGAATACGCTTTGCAACCCCTCCTCGCGTAAATATCATGTCGCACAATATTATGTAATTATGTTAAAATACAGAGCAAATGGCTTCCTTAAAGCAACTCAAACAGCAATTTTTAGAGTATATTGAGATAGAAAAGGGACGCTCTCTCAAAACAGTTGAGAATTATGACCACTACCTTAGTCGTTTTTTGGATTATACGAAAAATGATAGTCCGGAAAAAATAACAGCTGACTCGATAAGAGAGTTCAGGTTATGGCTGAACCGACAGTCAACAGGTCAGAGTAAAAACAAAGACGAAACTCTATCTCGTAAGACCCAAAACTATTATCTTATCGCTATAAGAGCGTTTCTAAAGTACTTGGCTAGGCAAGAGATTAAAACTTTGCCTGCGGAACGAATAGAATTGGCTAAAGTAAACGAGCGATCCTTGGATCTTATTACTCAGACAGAACTTTCTCGCCTTCTCAACTCGCCAAATGGTACAGATTTGAAGGATTTACGTGATCGGGCTATTCTTGAGTTACTTTTTTCAACTGGATTGCGTGTTTCAGAGCTGTGTTCTCTTAGATCTGACATAGATTTGAGTTCGGACGAGCTGTCTATTCGGGGAAAGGGCGGAAAGGTTAGAGTTGTTTTTATCTCGGATTTCGCCAAAAAATGTTTAAGAGACTATCTAAAAGCGCGAAAAGATATGAGCGATGCGTTATTTATTCAGGTAAATCCAGACTCAAAGAGTAAAAGCAAAAATAAAGTCGCCACAAAAGAAGCCAATCCTCTTACTACCAGGTCAGTTGAGAGAATACTCAAATATCACACAACCAAGGCAGGAATTTCAAAAAAAGTCACTCCACATACGATGCGTCACATGTTTGCAACAGATCTACTGTCCAACGGCGCGGATCTGCGCTCAGTTCAGGCTCTTTTGGGACATTCTAGTATAATTACTACCCAAATTTACACTCACGTTACTGACAAACACCTGCATGATGTTCACAAGAAATTTCATGGTAAAAAAAGTTAGGTAATGTTGTGGTAAACTTTTAGAATATGGCAAAGTTCAATTTTCACGCAGCGGTTAATCTGTTGTTAGTTTGGGACAATAAAATACTTCTTATAAAAAGAGCCAACACTTCTTATTTTTCTGAATATTACGAAGGTCCAGCAGGGCATATTGATGGAAATGAAACAGTTAGAGAAGCTATGGCTAGAGAGGCTAACGAAGAGGTTGGTATAGCCATAGATCCAAAAGATATGGTCCTTGTGCACATTATTCATAGATATAATAAATATAAAGATGGTGGTGAATATTTTGAATTTTACCTAACTGCAGATAAATGGCAGGGTGAACCAGTAAACAAGGAGCCAGAAAAATGTCACGAAGTAGGATGGTTTCCTTTAGACACGCTACCTGAAAATATGGTACCAAAAACCAAACATGCTATTGAACAATGGAGACTAGGAAATGTTTTTTCCGAGTTAGATTGGGAAAATAGAATTAAATAATATAAATATATGAAAATTATCTCTTGGAATGTAAATGGAATACGAGCAGTTCATAAAAAAGGCTTATTTTTGCCGTTCATGGAAAAATATAAGCCAGATGTTTTGTTTTTGCAGGAAACGAAAGCAAAACAAGAGCAAAGCGAGGTAGATTTGCCGGGATATGAGGAGTATTGGAATTCAGCAGATCGCCCTGGATACAGTGGTACGGCTATCTTTACCAAAGAAAAACCAGTTGCTGTTTTACTTGGTATTCCAGAGAAAATCTCAAAGAAATACAAGCTAGGAGTAGACGAATATGGTGACCTCACAAAAGAAGGTCGTGTTATAGCACTTGAGTTCCCTCTTTTTTACGTTGTTACCTGCTACACACCGAACGCAAAAGATGATTTATCTAGAGTATCGCTTCGTCACAAGCATTGGGACCCAGCTTTTCTAGAATATGTAAAAGAGTTGGAGAAAAACAAACCAGTTGTATTTGGCGGAGATTTAAATGTTGCCCATATGGATGACGACTTGGCTCGCCCAAAGGAAAATGTTGGTAAAAAAGGTTTCACTATTGAAGAAAGAGAAGGAATACAAAAGATAGTTGATGGTGGTTTTGTTGATACTTTCAGAATGTTCACCAAGGGCAATGGTCACTATACTTGGTGGAGTCACTTTGCAAATGCTAGAGCTAGGAATATAGGCTGGAGAATAGATTATATTTTTGTAAGTAAAAAGTTGGAAAAGAAAATAAAAAAAGCAGAGATTCTTGCAGAAGTTTTGGGTTCGGATCATTGCCCTGTCTCAGTGGATTTAATACTTTAAAAAGTTTTCCACAGTTTTTATTAGACATGTCCTTTACATAAAATTATAAAGGACATAAAATGTATTTCAGAACGCAAGCAACGATGTCCGATGCAATAAACCCTGTGTTGGAGTAAGTAGTTGCGAGCAATTTGTTCCTTGAAGTGTTGTACGTTTTTTGGGACTTGGCCAGGTCCCCTATTTTGAAGATCACTTGGTTTCTAAAAAAAGGATAATAGGTGTAAACGAACCCTCACTTATCTACTATATTTTTTTGGAGTTCAGTTATGGCCTAGCCTTCTAGGTTGCTGGGTGATTCTTCTCCCCCAAACCGCTCAATGATTAGTGTTTGTGCAAAGATAACGCACGAACCTTAATTATTGGGCGGTTTTTTCATATATTCACTTTAATCGGGGGTAAAACTCGTCGAATCCACAATTTTTTTCATCATCTACGGAATCTGTGAAAGAATGAGTAGAAAGAAATTTTGCACCAGCAAAATATTCTGTTGATGAAAAAAGTTGTGGATGAGTAAGAGTTTGGAGAATACAAATAGCTATTTAACTCGATGTTCAGATCTTATTTTCTTTATTTCCTCCTCATCCGCCTCATCTCTAGTCTGCTTTCCCTTCTCACCGAGTGCTTCCAGTTCATTTTCAGGTAGCAAAACAAGCTCTTTGGCTCTATTTTCCAAATATTCCTCTGTATTTTTAGTTGGATCATCCAAAACTTCTTCCAAAAGTGCATGCAAAGTAAAACCAATCTTTGGTCCAGGTTTTATTTCAGTAACTTCCATGATTCTTTTACCATCTATCTTCAACATTCCCACTGAAACTGGGTCACGAAGTGCTTCTTCTATCATTGAATGATATTTTCGGAGACGGTACGGGTCTTCTTTGGGTCTGCCAGTGCCTATACGGTCGCATATGCGTAGATTCATCAAATCCCATATATTGTCTCGTCCAACATTTACGATCATTCTACGGACCGCTGAGAGCGTAATTTGGGCAGTATCAGAAAAGAACATATGCCATCTAACCATTTTCACAGTTTTATCAATAACCTTTGTTGGATATCTCAAATTTTCTAGTATTTTTTTTGTAACACGTGCGCCGATAACCTCATGACCATAGAAAGTCCATGCTTTTGCTCCATTTCCTCTTCTTCTTGATTCTGGTTTTGAAATATCATGAAAAAGTGCAGATAACCTTATTTCTAAAGGATATTTTTTGTCTGCAGAGTGCTGAAGTGATCTCAGTAAATGTTCCCAAACATCATAAGAATGTATACCGCCCTGCTCTACGCCTATCGTTTTCTCTAGTTCTGGAACAACATATTTCAAAATATCCATTTTCTTCATTGCCAACAGCGCCTTCATAGGCTCATCTGACATGATCATTTTGCTAAACTCATCTCTTATTCTCTCTAGTGAAATTTTTTCAAGCAAATGACCGTAGTCCATGATAGCCTTCTCTGTTTCTGGGTCTATATCGAATGAAAGCTCACTACTGAACCTTATTGCTCTTAGTATTCTTAGTGCGTCTTCTGTGAAACGACTGGATGCGATTCCAACTGTTCGTATTTTTTTATCTTTTAGATCCTTCTGCCCTTCATAAAGGTCAATTAACTCCCCTTTTGAGACAGAATACGCTAAAGAATTTATCGTGAAGTCTCTTCTTTGTAGGTCATCATCTATTTTTTGGCTAAAATCAACAACATCTGGATGTCTGTTGTCTGTATATTCAGATTCTGTTCTATATGGAGTAACTTCTATTATTTTTACCGTTTCATCTGTCGCTTCCTCATCCACTACTCCCACAGTTCCAAATATATTTTCGTAAAATGTCTTGGAAAATATAGCTATTATGTCTTCAGGCTTGGCGTTTGTGGTGACGTCCCAATCCTTTGGTTTGTTCCCTAGTATTAGATCTCTAACACATCCTCCTACTATAAAAGCCTCAAAACCAGCTTTTTCAAGCTCGTTTGTTACATGTGTAACTTCTTTTGGAATAGAGAAAAATTTATTCATGAGAATAAAAATATAGTGCTCCCGGCAGGAATCGAACCCACATCCACGGTTCCGAAGACCGGTACTCTATCCGTTGAGCTACGGGAGCATTAATAAAACTGTGCGGGTAAGGGTAATCGAAACCCTGTCTCGTCCTTGGCAAGGACGTGTTCTACCACTAAACCATACCCGCTCAACTGCACATCGAACATCATATAACAAACCCAAGAAAAATAAAAGTGCATAAAGGATATTCCCCAATTCCCTTCTAACTGTGGATAAGTCTGGGGACATGTGTATTAAAGACAGGTCTTTGACTTCTGTCAAATTAAAAGACCTTATTTTGTCTATTTTAAAAATATGGCTAATAATAAGTGTTTTTATAATGAGACAGGTCCCTAAAACGGCCTTTTATGTGTATTTTATGTAAATGTTTCACGTGAAATCGACTAGGATGTTATACATGAAACTTTGTTGTTGGGATGGTGTAACGGGGTATAATAGTTTCATGTATAACAAAAAATTCACCAGAGAACCTACCGAAAAGCAAAAAACCGGTCAGATAGGGGAGGATTCTGCTTGTGAATACCTGAAAAAGCACGGATATGAGATTCTTGAGAGAAACTATCTAAGAAAGTGGGGAGAGTTGGATATTATTGCCAAAAAGGACAGAAAGCTTCATTTTGTGGAGGTAAAATCAGTTTCTAGTGACTTGTCTGGTGTTACACATGTAACTAAATCTAAAAATAGTGATAGTTATAGCCCTGAGGATAATATGCACCCTTGGAAACTACAGAGGTTGGGTAGGACAGTACAGTCTTATCTACTAGAGAGAAATGTTTCAGATGAAACAGAGTGGCAGTTTGATTTAGTAACAGTTTACATTGATCTGAATAAAAGACTAAGCCGTGTCTTTTTGATGGAGGACATCATAATAGAGTAAATCCGTTTGTTATTTGATGCTTTTATGCTAGACTCTACTTTGTATTTGTTGGATTTTCGGAGTGTAGTGTAACGGCTTACATTCCTTTTTGGGGAAATGGTTTTTTGAAAATTTCGTCGGAGTGTAGTGTAACGGCTAACATTCCTGTTTTGGGAACAGGCGACTCCGGGTTCGAATCCCGGCACTCCGACGAAGTTTTTAAACCATTTCCGGAAACATGTTATGTTTCCG
>JBEBJP010000013.1:0-19565 GCA_040079825.1 Parcubacteria group bacterium | reverse complement strand
CATAGTTCCACTATACTACAAAAAAAGCCTTTAAAATGCAAGTTCTACACATATGTTTTATTGACCGGCTGGGGAAAATAATGAGATAATAATTAGACTTATTAAATTAACATCAATCAAGACTTTATGGGTAAAAAATATTTAAATCCTCACCATCATATTACACCTTGGGTGGCTATGGTTATCATATCTGCAATAGGCGCCACTTTCGGTTACTTTATATGGACCAACGCAAATGAATCATGGGGTTATGAATACGTTTACCCTGAATTTAACAAGAAAGTAACAAATTTTCTAACTAAAACTCAGACAGTAGGATGGAAAACATACCATGACGAAGGCTATGGCTTTCAACTAAATCATCCTGCTAAATATTCCGCTACTGTGGGTAATATAGTGGCAAGTTCCGCACTTGGACCAATACCAGGAACATCAGTTGGCCCTCTAATATTTACAAAAGTTGATACTGCTAGTATGAGACAGCTCGCCAACGAAAAGTTTAATACTTTTTGGAATTATAGAAGCCGACAAGAGTCACCAAAGGACTACTGTGACAAAGGTGTGATCCAAAACACAAGCATAGATATCAGAATTGCTTCATGTACAAAGAACGGCACAAAATCAAACTACGCCCTGATCAAAGGCAAATACTATGATATCTTTGTGGATGGTTCGACAAGCGGTTATGACAAAAACCTACTAGATACCTACAAGTCAGCTGGTACAGCAGTTTCACAAACAGAATTTGTACAGATTATTTCTACACTAAAGTTAATCTAGGAAAAATATAGTCTTGATAACTAAAAAGCCACTGATTTCTCGGTGGCTTTTTAGTTTATTCAGATTCTGGTTTCTCGATAAGAACAGAATCAAACTCTATCGAGTTCCCTGTTATCCTCATAACGTCCTTGTCTATCTTTTTGAATTCTTTTGCAGAACTGTTGAAATGGTTCACTACAGTTCCGAGAGATACGCCAAGTTTACTGTGATAGTCCTCGTATTTCTTGAGATGCATACCTATTTCGCCAACTCTTTTTATTATATCTTTTGTAGTTTCTTCTATCTGCATCGCTTTTAGACCTTGTAAAACAGTTTGAAGATAAGCTAGGAAAGATGTCGGAGAAACTATGATGACTTTGTGTTTTCCTGCGGCACGCTGAATAAGATTCTCTGTGTCCTCTGTCACTGCTCCAATCTTGTTTATGAGCAAATCATAGTAAATAGCCTCATGCGGTATGAACATAAAAGCAAACTCCATTGTGCCCTCTTCCGGACGAATGTATTTTGCTGTCTCTGTTATGCGCAGTTTCAAGTCATTTATAAAAAGCTTCTCCAGTCTATCTTTTTCGGATGGATCCTTAGCGTCTATCAGTCGGTTGTAGTTTTCTAGAGAAAATTTGGAGTCTATCGGGATTATCTTGTCTTTTACAAAGACAACAGAGTCGACTATCTCCCCGTTATTAAAACAGTACTGCATTTGATACTGACTTGGAGCCAAAACATTTTTCAAAAGTGTTTCCAAATAATATTCACCCAAAATCCCCCTTTGCTTTGGGTTTTTTAGGATGTCTTGCAAACTTTGCAACTGATCAGCAAAAGAAACGACTTGTCTGTTGGTTTCGTTTAATTCAGTAAGACCCTTTGTAACTTCTCGAATAAGAGATGCTGATTCTCCGAGCTGAGTACGAACAGACTCGTTCATGTGTCGAGTACTTTCACCTATTTTGGCATCTACCACTCGGTTGAGCTCGTTTATTTGTTGCAAAATAAGCTTGAGGCCAGTATCGTCGCTTTTATTTTTTGGTCGAAACAAAAAAGCCAGTATGCCACCCCCAACAAAAGCAAACACTATGCCAAGTATTATAAAAAATAGTGTCAATGTATCCATGTGCATATTCTACCAAAAAACTTTAAGTTGTGATAATCTTTATACATATGACACTTCACCAACAAATAAAAGACCAAATAAAAGAAGCAATGAAAGCGAAAGACCAAGTAAAACTTGGAGTAGTTAGAGGTCTGACTACTAGTTTTATGAATGAACTTGTGGCAACAAAAAGAACTCCACAGGATGAGCTCACAGATGAAGAAGTACTGAACGTAATACGTCGAGCTGTTAAACAAAGAAAGGATTCTATCTCACAGTTTACAAGTGGTGGTCGCCCAGAACTTGCAGAAAGTGAACAAGCGGAGCTAGCGGTGTTGGAAACTTACCTACCGGCAATGATGAGCCGAGACGAAGTCATGCAAATAGCTAAAGCAAAAATAGAAGAAGTAGGTTCAATGGATAAATCCAAAGCGGGTATGTTCATGGGAACTCTTATGAAAGACCTGAAAGGAAAGGCGGATGGAGATACTGTAAAAAGTGTTGTGGACGAGCTATTGCAATAACATTTGGTGAGTAATTATTGTATTTGACACAATGGACATAGTAGTAGTATAATAATAATCAGAGGAGACTTGGATGCCACCACGTAACAGAATTCCGATTCCTGGGACGTTAGCAGACGAGTACTATCAACGTCTCATGCGTATCGGCCAACGAGCTGACACAGTAGGGCCTGCTGTTCCGGTCGAGCGACTTCATCAGGTATCGACACATGCAAGCGATGTGCCGAAGAACGGAAAGTCGGCCGCGATTCCCAGCGGAGATGATCGGGACTAGGCCACGGGGGCTGGTTCGCACATAGCGACCGGCCCCTTAACATATATAAAATTAAATTTAGAAGTGGTTTAGTATAACCAAAATTCCAATACACACAGTCCCAAAGGTAGAGACGAGTACAAACGCTGACATGACATCTTTTACTTTTCCGATAATTGGGTCTGTATTTGGCTCAACTTTATTACACAGATCCTCTATTGCAGTGTTTACCATCTCCGCAGTTAAGACGATAGTGATAGAAAATATAATAAAGCCCATTTCGACAAAATTGAAATCTGATAGAATAGAAAAAACAAACACTAAAAGCCCAATAACTGCCTCGATTCTGAAATTTCTTTCTTCTTTCCAGACTGTACGTAATCCACATGAAGCGTACATGAAGGAATTATATAAACATTTTAACATGCTATGATTATAACATATCCTAAGGGGCTTTTGTAAGGGCACTTTACATATTTTAGTGGATATGATATAATACAGGTATAGTGTTTATTAACTTAATAATCAATAATCATGTTTAAAACTATTCGTATAATAAGTCTGTCGCTAGTATTGGCTTTCGGTATAACGACTATTGCCAGTGCAGACACCTTTAATACTTCACTAAGCTACGGCTCAACAAACACAGTTGAGGTTACAAAACTTCAGGACTTTTTGTTTAGTCTAGGATATCTAAAAGTACCATCTACAGGAGCATTCTTTTCTCTTACAAAAAAAGCCGTAACTGACTTTCAGGTAGCAGAAAACATATCCCCTGCTTCAGGATACTTTGGACCAATGACAAGAGCAGTCGCAAACAGAAAGGCTCTTACAATGTCAGCAACACCCCAACTAAGAGCTTCCGTATCTACTAGATCAGTTCAAACTAGTAACTCCAATACAGCAACAGTTGGCTTGGCTAACTCACGAACTATAACTTGGCAAACTACTAACTACCCAGCAAATGCGGGAGTTAATATAAACTTGGTTAGAAAAACTTCACAGAGTCCAAGAACATTCAGTATTGTAAGAAGTATTTCTGTAGATACTACAAACGATGGACAGGAAACATGGATTCCAAGATCTGGAGATCTTACAGGAGATGTCTACATAGAAGTTACTTGTTCAAACTCATACAAATTCCAAGGAGGATGTCAGCTTGATGGTGAACCAATGAAGGTTAACTAGAATACAAGTCAGATTAACAAAAAACCACCGTGCGGTGGTTTTTTGTTGTTTGTGTGTAATTTTATACTTGACAAATAGTCTTAATGGGTGTATAATTTACATAGAAGCCTTAAATGGCCTCCTCGCTAAGGAAACCTCCGTTTCCAGTGCACCTACTCCCTAGGTGCGAGGCATCCCGCCAGAGCGAGAACTGCTCATCACGAGCAAAGGAGTCAGTCATGGGAGACCGGCACATTTCCAACGTCGCGCTGAGCCTCATCGGCAAGTTGAGAATCAGCTGGATGGAAGCTCAGATGCTCTACCAGGATGTTGACAACTTGTCTCCACAAGTTCTCTACGCATCTCAAAACACTGAGATCCGTAGTGAGCTGAGGAAGATGAAACCTGAGACTCTCGGCAAGATCGCTGCACAGGGGTTATCAGATAGCGACCCCCGCACAAAGCGGCTGCCGAGACCCTCCGGAGTCACTGACGAAGGCAAGACCTCGATGTACGCGGTACATTGCGGAAACTTCGTCGGCAAGTACGAATCTGGCCGAGATATGCTCGTCGAACTCGCAGTCACTGCGATCGTCGCCGAGATGACCGACATCCTCCGTGAGAAGATGCATCGTGACGCAAGTCGCGAGGCTATGACCTCCGAAGAGATGTAGCTCTTTCACACGGCAGGCACACCGGCTTCTCTCTGCTGTCATGGCCGAGTCGTAGTAGAAAAGGATTCGTGCTCTTCTCCTTAAAAGAGAGCTCCTAGCAGTGGTGGTCAACTGTAGCTGCGTCACGATATTATCGTGGCGTTTTTTGTTTGCCTTTTTTGATATACTAACATAATGAACAATATTATTCTTTTGGGTGGCACTCAAGGAACAGGAAAAACGACTCTTGCGAAGAAGATAGCGGAAGATTTTAAGATTCCATGGATTTCGACTGATCAGATTCGTTCGATAATGAAGGTAACTACAAATAAAGAGTTAGAACCATATTTATTTCCTCCTAGTACAGAACTAGATCTAGAAAATTTGATTGTTCGTGAAATAAAACAGGGTGAAGCAGTTTGGAGTGGTGTTTTGGCACTAATTAATAATATATATCCATGGGAAAAATGTATCATAGAAGGGACTGCAATTTTTCCGCATTTAGTTGCCAGAGATTTGAAAGAAAAAGACAATATCACTCCGATTTTTCTATTGCAAAGCGATATTGAAGTAATTACAAAAACGGTTGAAGAAAGAAGTAAAATGCCTTGGATTAAAACCAAAACAAAAGAACAACAAGAGCAGAAAGTTCAGTTGATTATCGCAATTAATGAGAAAATAAAAAAAGATGCTCTAAATTATAAATATAAAGCCATCGAGTCAAACGACTGCAAAGATAATTTTGATGATTTTATTAGAACCTTATAGCGTTCTTTCCCCGCCAGTTTTTTATTTGACCAAGATCGACGCACAACGCTCACTCATTCAGACTACACCTTCTTTAGTGTAAAAATATAGGCTAGTTTTTCAACTTCTTCGTAATTATCAATTTCAAGATCGAGTGGTTCAATCATTTTTTTAATATCTCCAATAGAGAATTGTTCTGATACAACATCTATTCCAAAAACGAACTTTCCGTTTATCTCACTTTCTATAGGAAGGTTTATCTGACGATACATAATCATTCGTTCATAGGTAGCTTTCTCTGAGTATACACTTATGATTATTTTTGCATCATCTTTTGCAACCCTTTTCAGCTCTGATAAAGCCTTACTTTTCTGATTATCTAAATTGACAAGTGTCATTGAAAACACAACAACATCAAATGTCTTATCAGTGAAAGACATATTTGTTACATCGCCAAGGATAACCTCGACTTTAGGATATTTTGCTATATTGGCTCTTGTATCCTCAACAGCTTTTTCATCTATGTCTAAACCAGTAACATTTTCTGTGATATCTACGATTGAGAGTATGTTTCTCCCATTACCGCAACCAATATCTAAAACCTTCGCATCTTCTTCAACGTTCCTACGGAGATAAGCTTTCTCTTGTTCAAATAGTTTTACAAAAGATTTTGGTGGATTTTGTAGGGTTTTTTCCCAGTAGTCTATGTTTTCAACAGATTTCATAATTATTTGGTATAACTAACCTTAGAACTTCAAAAGGCACCCTTTCTTTTTCTTTCATTATTGTTCCTACAACTTTTTCAAATTCTTGCTATTTGTGACCTCACGGAGAATCGAACTCCGGTTTAAGCCTTGAGAAGGCTTCGTCCTAGCCGCTAGACGATGAGGCCAATATGGAAACATAACGAACTTAGCCTTGAGAAGGCTTGTCGCAAATAAAAGTCTGCTGACTTTTTTCGCGACCCTCCCTCGCGCCGTCGCGCTCCGGTTTTACGAAGTCATAACATGACTTCTCACCTAGCCGCTAGACGATGAGGCCAATACGGAAACATAACTAAATACACACTAACCGACCAAAAGATACTACAACATTTTTAATCTCTAATCAACCATTCGTCTTCTTGCCTTACCAGTATTTTCTTTTTCTTCTCTGGGTTAGCCATTATCGACAAAACAGTCCTCTCCATTCTCATGATCTGAGAACCTTTTACCAAAATCACATCTCCAGATTGAACTATTCTAGCCAACTCTTCTCCTGCTTCGACAGATGTGCCTTTATAATGCACCTTATCAGGGGCAAAACCCAAATTTAACAGCTCATCTACAATCCTACGGGATCTTACACCCACACCAAAAACAATATCCACCTTGCCCATAACTAGCTCGGCTATCTTCTTGTGTTCTAGCGACGAATACTTCCCAAGTTCCATCATATCGCCCGCAACGAGAATCCTTCGGGTCGACTTATCCAGATTAACCAAGGTTTTTATCGCCTCATGCAGAGCAGAGGGCGAAGAGTTATAGGAATCGTCGATTATCACGCTATTGTTTATACCACTCACAATATTCATCCTACCAGGTAGTGCGATAAATTTATTTAAAGAGTTAGCGATTTGCATAGGCTCTATACCAAGCTCCAAACCCACAGCAAACGAAAGCAAGCTGGCATATTCATTTTGGATCCCAACTGATTTCATTATTTTTACTGACTGACTGAAGTCGTCTTTTTTGATAGTGAAATTCATCCCTACTGGCTCCGAACCAGTATCGGAATAAATAACTTCAAACACTGAACCACAAATACCAGATGGTTCATAAACACCACAAGAAATTTTCTTAGATAGTATAGAAGTGTCATTTAACAAATGACGGATAACACTGTCATCAGAATTGTAAATTATTTTCCCACCATTTTTTATTGATCTAATAATTTCCTTTTTCTCTAACAAAAAGTTTTCTACACTTCCAAAATACTCAACATGAGAAGGAACTTCACCTATTGCTGACATAACTAAAATATCTGGTTGTAACCAACTACTAAGCACTCTCAAATCCCCTGGTTTATCGTTATCAACTTCCAAAATAAGCCATTCTGGATAGTTAGATCTAAAAAGAATAAGTTTTAAACCGAAAAATATATTCTCAAACCATGTCAAAAATCCACCTGTTCCATATGAACATCCAATAATAGCTAGTGGCACGCCGAGTCCTGTTGTAAAACTCTTTTCTGACTTTCTAACATAAAAATGTTTAGACAAAACAAGATATATAGCTTCTTTAGTTAAGCTCTTGCCAATACTTCCTGTTATGACAATAATCTTTGGCTTATATTTATTCAGTATGAGCCTAGCTTCATACTGAAATATATTTTTAGCGAATTGTTTTAAAAAATCCATATTTTTCTATCTATCCGGAGGAACTTCATAATAATTTATCAAGAATTTAACCATATCAGTAAAAGGCACTGGTAATGTCTCTGAACCGTATTTAGCCCCAACAGGCTTGATCATATAAAGTAAAATTATGAACTTTGGATTATAGGCAGGGAAATAGCCTATAAAAGAATGCAAATTACCGTTCTCAATATACCCTCCTCCACCCTCTTTTGCAATCTGAGCCGTTCCGGTCTTTACAGCAACACTGTAGTTAGGAAGACTCAAAGTTCCATTGACTAGAACCTTGTCCATACTGTGGACCATCATCCTTGTAACCTCACTTGAGGCATTTTCGCTTATAACACGTATACCTGGCTCTACTGGAATATCTTTTGACATACCCATTTTGTAATTTATTCCTTTGACTATGTGTGGCTTCACGAGCAAGCCTCCGTTTGCGACCACTGCGAGGGCTCTGATCGTGGAAACCGGCGTAAGTGCAATACCCTGACCGAAAGAAGCTGTCGCCAAGTTAACGTCGACATTACTTTTTAGGTTGTCAGTAAGATTTCTACCTTCATTTGGAAGTTCAATACCGGTTTTTTCTCCTACGCCGAATTTATACATGTAATCAGAAAATCTTTTATTGCCCAATAGACTCTCTACATAAGCAGCACCAACGTTAAGCGACTGCGATAAGAGATCCTGCATACTAACTACTCCCCTTTCCTTACTGTCAAAGTTAGATATTTTTTTACCGCTTATCATAACGAAACCCTTGTCATAATATGTGGACTTTGAAGTTATAACACCGGCATCAATACCACTTGCAACGGTAATAGCTTTTATTATGGAACCCATTTCATATCTACTCTCAACTAGATTGTTTGAAAAGACAGCAACATTTTTCTCTATTTCTGGTCTATTTGGATCAAAGCTTGGATTAACTGCCATCGCATATATCTCACCAGTTTTTGGGTCCATAACAATACCTCCAGCAGACTCCGAATTCCATTTCTCCATCATTTTAGCCAAAACATCTTCTAGTTGCGACTGGACTGTTGGCTCGATAGTAGTCACAATATCCGCTTCCATGGAATCATCTGTTGCAGTCACTTTTTTAATATCGGAAAATACCTCAGCAAAAAAGTTTACGTAAGCACCGTCTTTTCTTTCTAAATTTTTATCAAATTGTCTTTCTAAACCATACCTACCTGCGTACTCGTTACCTTTGAAACCTAGCAAACCGACAACATTTGATGCTGTTTTTCCGCCTGGATAAAACCTCCATCTCTCTTTTATCGGTTTTAGACCTGCTATTTTTAGACTTTCGACTTTTTTACCAACATCCTCACTCTGTTTTATTGCAATCTCTTCATACGGATCACCTTTTTTCAATGCTTTAGCCATGAATACTTCGTGATCCAGTTCAAATATTTGTTTTAGTTTTTGATACACAGTCTCTGGATCTTTTAGAATCTGCGGATTTATGGTTATGGTATATCCAGATTTCAGCGTAGCAGCAGAAACCAAAGTATTATCTTTGTTTCTAAAAAAAATAGACCCTCGACTAAAAATACCCTTCGATGAAGACGAATACTGTCTATCGGCTTTATCTAAATAAACATCATTGTCTACTATTTGCAGTACATACAGTCTGCCTATCAGGATAAGAGCAAACAAAAAAATACACACTGAAATAATCCTGATACGAGTTAGGAAATTTAGTTTCATTAGACTTATTATACACAAATATTTTCAGAATCAGAAAATATTAGCGGGATAGAAATGCAACAGATGCATCAGAGTTTTTATTAACAAAGGATTTAACCTCTACATCTTTAAAACCCATAGAATATGCTAATTGTTTTGTAACTTCGTTTCGTTTTGAAATGTATTCAAACTCTTTACTTCCGATAGAAAGAGTAAGTGAACTAGCTTCACTCTCCAAGTTTTGTCTAGCTACGACATTGTGTATCGTTGCATTAATAAGAAAAACATAGAAACCTGCACATATCAATATTGCACCCAGCAAACTCCAAAAAATTGTTTTCTCTCTATTTATTTGTAAAGCTTTTTCTAACATTTTTTTAAATTTTTTCAATTATTCTTAATTTTGCACTTCGAGATCTAGGATTTTCGTTAATTTCTTCATCGGTTGGTATTATTGGTTTTTTGTTTATTAGTTTTCCCAACCCATCTTTTTCTTTTTGTTTGAAAAACTGTTTGACTACCCTGTCCTCCAAACTATGAAATGATATGACTGCTATCCTGCCACCTTTATTTAAAACTTCCCAACCTTTGAAAACCCCCTCTTTTAAACTTTGTATCTCGTCATTTACTGTGATTCGCAAAGCTTGAAATGTTTTAGTCGCTGGATGTATTTTCCGTGTGTGATAAAACTTTGGTGTAGCTATTTTTATAATCTCTACCAAATCAAATGTCGTCTCTATAGGTTTTTCTTCTCTTCTGGCTACAATAGCCTTTGCTATCTTCCATGAAAATTTCTCTTCGCCATAACCGTCTAGTATTGCCTGAATATTTTCCATGTCCCAAGTGTTAACTATCTCTCTTGCTGTTAAATCACTTGGTCCAATATCTTTTTTAAACGACATTATTAACGGTTCATTTTTCTGAAAAGAAAAACCTCTGCCAGAATCCTCAAATTGATTACTAGACAAACCAATGTCTAGAAGGATCTTGTCCGCATGGGCCACACCACACGACTCAAGTATTTTGTCTATGTTTCTAAAACTTTGGTTTACATAATGAATGTTCAACTTGAAAGGATCTAAGCGTTCTTTTGCTCTAGAGAGAGCTTCAGGATCAAGATCAATGGCAATCATGACAAGACCATTATCCTTTTCCCCTGAGAACCTTTTTGCTACTTCCTCCGTGTGGCCACCACCGCCCAATGTTCCATCAACAAAGACTTCACCTTTCTTTATGAGAAGTCCGTCTATAGCTTCATGTAAAAGAACTGTTTTGTGAATCATGGTCTATAACACTCCGACTTGTCCAAGCTTTTCAGCAAGTGTATCAGCTTGTTTCTCGACCACTTTTTTGTATTCACTCCAAGTTTTCTCGTTCCATATTTCCACACGACTAGAGACTCCAATGAAAACTACTTTGTTTTTCAAACCGGCTCTGTCGCGTAGAAAATCTGGGATAAGAATACGACCTATTGAATCAACTTCTGCTTCAACTGCACCACCAAACATAAAACGGTTAAAGCTTCTGTTGTCTGCTTGCAAAAGTGATGATTGTGCCAACTTGTCATTTATCTTTTGCCATTCTTTTTGCGTAAAAACAAAAAGGCAGTTATCTAGCCCCGGAGTTATGACTAACTTCTTTCCCATCTCTGCACGAAACTTTGCTGGCAGTGATAAGCGATTCTTGTCATCGATTGAGTGAGTATATTCTCCAATGAGCATGATTTGTATTTGTAAGAAGATTTCCCACTTCTTCCCACATACATAACATTATATACCACTCCTTCCCACCTTGCTACCACTTTGCAACAAATTTCCTGTGGAAAAGTGCCTATTTTATTTTTCTGACACAAAAAAAGCCGGATGTAAAATCCGTGCTTAAAAATTGGCGTGAATGCAAGCCTATTTTATTCAGCCTTTGGGCGCATCAGAGGAAAAGTTTGTAGCTCTCGTAGAGGTTTATCAGCCAGAAAAGCGAAAAATCTCTCACCAAAACCGAAACCAAAGGTTGGTGGCATGCCGTGCTCCATCATTTCTACATATTCGTGATCAGACATCATAGCTTCTTCGTCCCCTCCTTCGATTAGCTCTTTTTGTTTACTGAACCTCGTAGCTTGATCTATCGGATCATTAAGTTCAGCGTGCGCTCTTCCAACTTCACTTCCAGCAATAATAACTTGGAAAGTTTCTGTTAGATTTGAATTATTTGGATTCTCTTTTGAAAGAGGTGCAACAACTTTTGGATGATTCACTAGAAAAGCTGGACCAGAAATAGACTTTCTACAATACTTCCAAAGACTATCTGTCATTCTCTCTCTGTTATTTCCATCAAATTTAACTCCTAACTCATCGAGTTTTCCTTTGAGAGTATCAACACTGTCGCTCAGAACGTCAACGCCTGTCATTTTCTTCACTGTATCAACATAATCCAACTCCTCCCATTTAGAAGCAAGATCAAACTTATGACCTCGAGTTTCAAACTCTGTTTTACCAAAAGTATCTTTAGCTATTTTTGTGAAAAGTTTTTTTACCAACTCTTTTCCATCTTCAAAAGTCATGTATGAAGCGTAGAACTCTAAGTTAGTGAACTCTTGCAAGTGCTCTGGACTAGAACCTTCGTTTCGATAAGCACGACCAATTTCAAAAGTTTTCTCAAATCCTCCCGCCATTAGTCTTTTTTGCCATAACTCCCCAACTGATATTCGAAGAAAAACATCTAGATCAAAGTCGTTATGATGCGTTTTAAAAGGTCTAGCTTCGGCTCCACCAGTCGTAACTTCAAGACTTGGTGTTTCCACCTCTAAAAACCCTTCATTTTTCAAAAACTCTCTGGCAACAGTCCAAAACTGTGATTTCTTAACGATCAAATCACGCAACTCCTCGTTCATCAAAAAGTCTAAGTATCGTTTTCGATATCTTTCATCAACATCCTGTAATCCATGCCATTTTTCAGGCAAAGGTAGAAGTGACTTTCCAGCCATTATCCAAGAACTTGCCATAATACTCTGTTCACCAGTTTTAGATAACATAGCAACACCTGTAACTGAAATAAAGTCACCGATATCTATTACATCAGTAAACAAAGAAAAGTTTTCTTCTGACAATGAATCCTTTTTAATAATAGCTTGAATCTTTTCTGTACCATCAAAAATAACAGCAAAAAGAATCGCACCTTGGCCACGGATAGCCATTATGCGTCCTGCTATAGAAATGTTTGCACCAGAACTAACTTGAGCGTCAAAATTTGTTTTGAGAAAACTAATAGGAAAATCACGAGGGACACTAGCTGGATATGGGTTTATACCCTTGCTCTTTAGTATTTCTAGCTTCTGCAGTCTCGCAGAGCGTATTTCTTCTAATGAAGCCATAAGTTTATATTACCCTAAATTACAAAACTCGGCGAACGCTTCGTAATTTACAGTATACCTATTTTACGTCTATTATCTTGTAAGAGATCTCGCCACTTGGAGCACTAAAAGAAAAATTGTCCCCTTTCTTTTTACCAATTATTCCCTGACCGAAAGGAGATTTTACAGATATCTTGTTTGTTGAAACATCTGCTTCTTCTGAACCAACAATACTGTAGATTATTTTCTTACCGTCTTTCTCTACTGTAACTGATGAACCGACATTTACTGTGTCACTATGACTACCAGAAATAATCATCGCGTTTTTCAAAAGATCCTCCAATTTTGCTATTCGATCTTCTACTGTAGCCTGAACGTCACGAGCTTCATGGTATTCAGCATTTTCAGACAAGTCACCGAGTGACTTAGCGTACTCCAAGCTAGCTGCAACCTCCTTTCTGCGAGTGCCCTTTAGTTGAGCCAGTTCGTTAGTAAACTCATCAAACTTTTCTTTAGTTAAATATTCCTTTTCTGGCATTTTTTTAATGTTTAATGTTAAAAATAATTGCCAAAAGCATATCAAAAAAACACCTTTTGGTCAATTTAATCGACTTAAAATATTGCCAAATTAATCAATATATTAGCCATTTTGTATATATTGACAATATAGTATATAAGGTGTATAATACTACTCAGAAATAAAGCTCTTTCAAATAACTAGAATTTACTTAATTTCCCATCGTAGGTAGCATCTTGAAAATCAAAATTTAGGTTTTCAAAATGCTACCCGCGAATGGGTGCTGTGTGGTGAGCGAGATCTCACGAGAGGGGAAGTCATGAGCAGATCCGCAGAACAGTGGGGTAACGACATGGAATCTTCACCGGTGAAAACCGTTCTGAAGATCATCGTGTTCGTACTCATCGTCGGAACCGCCATCGGGTGGTTCGCACAGGGCAACGAGTTCTTCCTGTACAAGGTCTTCGCACCGGCACAGGAATCCGTTCGACGTCAGGTCTTCGAGCAATCGAAAGCCTACAACCAGGGAATGATCCAGGAACTGCAGAACATGCAGTTCGAGTACGTGAAGGAGAAGGATAAGGACGCCAAGGCAGCGCTCGCATCCATCATCCTCCACCGAGCCGCCGACTACAACCTCGAAGACGAGCGAGTTCCCGCGGATCTTCGACAGTTCATCAACCAGCTGAAGCGCGAGCGCACTGAAGCTCGCTGACTAAAGCTCACGTCCCAACGCAAGGAGACACTCACATGAAAATTCAGAAAGCGGTGATCTTCATCGCACTTGCCGGGCTCATCCTGGTGGGTTGCGAAGAACTCCCCAAGAGCAGCGACACGATCCAACAGAAGCAGCAGGAAACCATCCTCGCCGAAGGGACGGCCGCTATCGGGATGCCGGCCATCAAGAACTTCAGGCGTAGGCGGATCATGAAGGACATCCAGGAGATGCTCGACCAGAATGGTCTAGTGACGTACACCTACCTGGAGAACATGAACCCGACGCCGATTCACGGCCACACGGCTCTCGGCGGGAAGCTGACCTTCTTCTGCAACTCGGTTGGCTACGCCATTTCGGCGGCGACACAGTTCACCAATCCACAGAAGATCGAGCACCCGAACCAGGGTGTCTGGTTCACGATGCCTCAAGCAGACCCAGATGGGTTGTTCTCACCAGCCTCGGCGGAAGGTTCGTGGGTGATGTGCAAGGACCCCAACGGGACTGACACGAAACCCACGTACTCGGAACCGCGTCTCGTGACGTCGCCGTTCAAACTCCCACTCGACTGAAGTTCTAGTTTCTACCACCAAGAGTCCCGGATATCGCGCAAGCAGTCCGGGGCTCGTTTTTTTATATTTAAATTTTTAAAAATTATTACACAACTACACTCTGAGTATTTTTGCTCAAGGTCGCGTATAAAATTTAAAAATAAGAAGAGCCTTACATGCAGTAAGGTGATGATTATTTTTAAATTTTAGACGATGAGATTGAGTAAAAAGACCAGAGCTAATCAAGATATTCCGGAACATAAATATGAACCCAGTCAAGAAACTCCTGCATAACTAGTACCGCTCCAAACTGGTTATTCTTTGATCCACGCTCCATAACTATCACGTACGCATATTTTGGATTTTCATACGGCCAGAAACCCACGACCCAAGAGTTCACTTCGTCTTTATTTACACCAATCTGAGCAGTACCTGTTTTAGAAGCCACTTTCACAAAAGGAAAGTTTATAGCTTGAGAAGTACCCGAAGTTACACCCTGTCTCATTCCCTCTTTAACAACTTCATAAAAATCTGGGTTAAGATTTACTTTACTAGATATTTCTATTTTACTGTTTTTCCCACCATCCATTTTAATAAAAGTTGGAACTAACAGGTTTCCACCGTTTGCAATACCAGCCACCGCACGAACGACTTGTATTGGAGATACTTGAAAACCATACTGACCAATAGCTGTGTTGTATGTGTCTCCCACTCTCCAATCTTCACCTTTAAAATTTAATTTCTTCCATTCTGGATTTGGTATTGTTCCAACTTTTTCTCCAGGGAAATAAACACCTGTGGTTGTTCCAAAACCAAACATCTTTACATATTTTTCAATATTTAAAATACCAATACCTTTTTGATCTTTGTATCCACCTCCCACTTCATAGAAATAAACGTTAGAAGAAACAGCGATAGCTCGACGAATATCCACCAAACCATGAGCTTTCCAATCCATAAATACCGAAGGTTTATCAGGGAAAAATGGGTTAGGAATAGTTATCGATCCAGTACTTAATATTTGTTTAGTTGGAGAAATAACACCTTGATCCAAAACTCCCATCGCAACAAAAAGTTTCATAATAGAACCCGGAGTATACAAACCACTAACGACTCTATTCAAAAAAGGATGGTTGGAAGATGTTAACCATGAGTTTATAAGAGCGTCATTTCCACCGTCTGTCATAATCTGAGAACTGTACTCAGGAAAGTTACCGCTAGCCAAGACTTCACCTGTCCGAACATCCATAATAACTCCAGCTCCTCCCCTGTATCCAGCTCTATTCGCAATATCCAAAAGTGATTCATTTAACTTTCTCTGCAATCTGAGATCAATAGAAAGATTTATATTCTCTCCATCTACTGGTTGCTCTACGACACTTTCTGAAGTTACATTTCCCTTAACATCAGTTTCTACTATTTTTGTACCATTTCTACCAGAAAGCATGTTGTCATAAATCTTCTCTATACCGTCTTTAGGATCAAATTTATTTTTATAATAAAATCCAGAAGAATCCTTTGTTGGATATTTTACATAACCCAATATAGTTGATAGTCCAGTTGATGTCGCATAAATACGAATCGAAAAATCCGGAGAATTAGGATTTATCTCGTTCCACACTATAGGCGTATTGTTTCTATCATAAATCACGCCTCGGTCTGCAAAAATAAGTGTGTTATGAAGGCTATTTTTCTCACTTCGCAAACGAAATGATTCACCCTGAACTATCTGTAATCCCCAAATCTTATAAGTAAATATGACTCCTACAAATAAAATGAAAAATATAATAAAACTAAATCTATCTTTGGAAATAGGTTTTTCTAGTCGTCCTTCAAACTGATGTACGTCAAAATCTGGAAGATTTTGAGAATCGAGAAAAATCTCATCTGGATCTATAACGACCCTCTTGCTTTTAATAGATTTTTTTATAAATTTTTTAAGTTGATGAAACATATTTTGTCTATCTTCTTATCCTAGTTTTGACGTACAGACTAACGAGCAGAACAACTGTTGCAAAATTCAAGAATGAATATATTAAATCATACTGAATAGCATAAATAGAATCGAATAAAAAACCAAAGAAAACCACCTCCAAGTAAAAATCAAAATAAAAAGTTAAAATAACTAACAATGGCAAACTGATCCACCATGGCATCACAACTACAACAAAAAACATTATGACCGCCAGTATTCCTCTAATAATTGGTGTATTCATATTTTAATTATTTTTTTCTATAAATACCCATTGAGCTGAAAAAACGTTACCTGGAATTCTTACATGTATTGTTTTAAACGAACTCTGAGAGTTTTGATCTATATAGTAGACGCTTCCAACAACGGATCCTGAGCTCGACGGATACAGAAACACATCACCCCACAAAATATCCGTATCTTTTGGCACATCGAGTGAAAAGTTAGCTCCACCTTTACCAGTCAAAGTAAAAGATGTTCCAGTACGAGAAAGTATAACTTCTTGTTTATTATCACCTGTAGAAAATAACTGAACTAGTGATGTATTTGGAGTAACGTTAGTTACAAATCCTATGATCACACCATCTGCCAAGTAAACTCTACTTCCAGCCGAGACCCCGACAGACGAGCCTGAATCAACAACAAGTGTGTCGTATGGAGATCTTGGTGGTTTTGATAAAACTTTTGAAGATATTTTACTTCCACTACCTGCCCTATTTAATTGTTCTTTCAATTCCTGATTTTCTTGAAGAAGAATATTGTAATCAAGCTGTTTTAATTTCAAAAGCTCAACTTCATCAGACAATGCGCCGTTTTGCTTCACCAGATTAGACTTGAAACTGAAAAAATTCACTATTCCACTAAATGGTCTGGAAATATAGTTGCTTGCAGACCAGATGGGTCGCACGACAGAGTGTGAGCTTATTTTTACAAAATTAAAAAACAAATAGTTTACCCCACTTAGCATAACAAACATGACTACTATAGCAATAATCTTTGCGCGGTTTTCATATTTTGGTTTACTTTTTAGGAGGTAGTTCATCTTCGTTTGCAATTAAAATATCTTTGTACTTTTCTATATCCTGAAGAATTATACCAGTTCCTCGACAAACTGCAGTCAAAGGATCTGGAGCGACATGAACAGCTATCTTAGCGTATTCTGAAATTATCTCATCTAGTCCTTTTATGAGTGCCCCTCCACCTGTAAGGTAAATTCCCCTGAACATCACATCACCCAAGATTTCCGGAGGTGTAGTCTCTAAAACTTCTTTTACTGCCTCTATCAAAGTGTCGATAGACTGAGATATAGCCTCTCGAATATCAGAATCAGTAATAACCACTTCGCGTGGAAGACCAGATATCAGATCTCTGCCCTTTATAGATGCTTCCAAAGGAACATCAGACTGCAGAATAGCTCCAATGCTGATTTTTATGTTTTCGGCCGTCTTCTCTCCGATCAATATTTTAAATTCTGATCTAACGTACGAGATTATATCGTTATTTAATTTATCACCAGCTATTCGAACATTTTTTGAACGAACAACTCCACCCAAAGATATGACAGCAATGTCGGTTGTTCCACCTCCAATATCTATGATCATATTACCCACCGGTTCCATAATAGGTAGTCTGATACCAATTGCCGCTGCCATAGGCTCCTCTACAATATAAACTTCAGAAGCTCCAGCGTTTTTTGTTGCATCTCTAACCGCACGAGTCTCCACATTTGTTATTCCAGATGGTACACCCACAACAACGCGAGGACCCAAAAGTTTTGTGTTATCTTTTTGTGCCTTATTCAAGAGATAGGTAATCATTTCTTCAGTGACTTCGAAATCTGAAATAACACCATCTACCAAAGGACGCACCGCAACGATATGGCCCGGTGTTCTGCCTAGCATTTGTTTTGCGTCTTTACCTACAGCCACAACACGACCAGTTTTGTTGTTCACTGCGACTACTGAAGGCTCGTTTAAAACAATTCCCTTTCCATTCAAATATACCAATGTATTTGCTGTACCCAAATCAATACCAATATCATTGGAAAAGTATCTTTTTAATTGTTCGAAATTTTTAATCATTTTAGGGGGTTATTGTAACACAGTTCGAAAAATCTCGTCGACTCATGTTTCTCAGAGAGACTAGTGAGGCTCGACGGAGCGAACTCAAGGAATTTTTCAACAGAAAAATATCCGGGTCTCTCTGAGAAACATGAGGAAAAAGAGATTTTTCAAGAAACTTCTATAGAACATTTATCGCTTCTTCAACTGACTTCAGTTCTGATTCAGTAGATGTTCGCATCTTTACCTCAACTTTGTTTTCAGCAACTGTTTTGTCACTAACAACAAAACGAACTGGAATACCAATCAAATCTGAATCAGCAAACTTTTCACCTGGTCGCAAATCTCTATCATCATAAAGAACATCTACACCTTTATCTTTCAAAGATTGATAAAGATCATCTGCAAATGAAACTGTAGAGTCATTTACACCAAGTCTTACCAAGTGAACAGCGAAAGGAGAAACTTCTTTTGGCCAAACAAGACCTTTGTCATCAGCAAAAACCTCTGCAATAATTCCCATAATTCTTGCTGGACCAATACCATATGAACCCATGAATACTGGAACTTCTTCACCATTTTCATCTTTATATTTTAGTCCCAAAGATTCTGAAAACTTAGTACCAAGAGTAAATATATTTCCAAGTTCTACAGATTTTTTTTCAGATCTATCTTCACTTAATAAATCTCCTGTATATACCTCTTTATTTACTGCATCTTTCTTTTCAAAATCTACATATATTATATCCTCGCCTGCCTCTGACAATGTCTGAAATTCATGTGAATATTTAGAGAATACCCCTCCAGAAGCAAAAGTTAAATATGTTAAATCTCCCAAACCAACTCTTTCAAATATTTTAAGGTATGTTTTTTTTGCTTCTTCATAAAACTGATTATGTTCTTCTTCATTTTTAGAAAAAGAATACAAATCTTTCATAACGAACTCCCTAGTTCTCATTAGACCACTTTTTGCTCTAGTTTCATTTCTAAACTTTGTTTGAAATTGATAAACATATTTTGGTAGATCTCTATATGAAGAAACCTGATCTTTCATTAGTTTAGTCAATGGTTCTTCATGCGTAAAAGCTAGACCAAGTTCTGTT
>JBEBJP010000012.1:0-20702 GCA_040079825.1 Parcubacteria group bacterium | reverse complement strand
TATAAGAGACAGGACCACATTTAAGGTCAGCGAACTTGCTGACATCTTTCTTGTCGAAAACGAATTCGCTCCCGAACATGTCTATCGTCAACTGGGACATCTTTCCCCTCCGAAGGAACACGCAATAAATTCTCTAAATAATGTATACAGTTTTTTCCTCCTTACGTCAAAAAAAGATTTTGATTAAATATTTAAAATCCACTTCTCCATCATCACTTCCAAATCCCCTTTACCTTGTCTTACTTTATGAGTCATGCGAACCAACTCTGAAGACATTGAAACCAAATCTTCTGTCTTATAGTTTCTACCGCCACCCAAAGCATTCTTGTAAACAAATGGTGAAAGTCCTGTGTCTACCTGACTGTTAGACTTTGTGGCGATTATCATGTTTTTTATTTGCCAAAACAAAATACCGTGTAGCTCCTCTGCAACTACCCCTTTCTTTAATAAATCCAAATATGAAATCCATAAATTCTTTTTATCTCTTTGTAAAAGTTTATCTGTAATAGAAAATACATTAAGACTTTGTTTGGAATTTTCTTTTTTTGCAAACTCTTGTGTTTGTTTGGCATTTTTTTCTATCTTTTTTAAACTTGTTGCGTCGACTTGACCCTCCAGAATCAAAAAAATTTGTTCAGAGTCTTTCATATTCTCGAGCCGACTCAGAACAAATTCCTTTATGTCTTTTTTTTCAAACAAATTATCCAAAACGATTGTGTATTTCTGCTCAAAAAGGCCTTGAGAGACCGCAAGTTCGTCTAGCTGGGCTTCACTCCAGTTCTCTGTGGTTATTTTAAAAAGCTCAGCATCTGGACGCTTCTTTTGTGCCAAATTCAAAAGCTCATGGAGTTTTGCTCTAGCTTTGTGTGTATCTGTACCGTAGAGAAAGTAAATCATTTTTTGAAAATTTTAAAATCTAGTCGACAGGAAAAAAAGATTTTTTAATCATAATATCTTTTTGGTTTCGACCCAATTATCCCCCACGGACACATCCACAATACAAACAACTCCATGTGTTTTTTTGGTATCAATAACATCCTGCATTATGTTTTTTATTTCCAAAGCAACAGAATCTACAATATTTGTTTTGACTTCGTAAACCAACTCGTCATGCACTTGAAGCAAAAGTCTAACTTCTTTTTCCAAACTCTTTTGCTTTAAGAAATTATCTACTTCTATCATAGCGATTTTTATAATATCAGCCTCAGTCCCCTGTATCGGAGCGTTGATAGCCATACGTTCCGCAGACGCTTTCATAAAAGGTAGTTTCGAATTAATCTCTGGGAAATATCTCCTGCGACCGAAAAAAGTTTCAGTGTAACCTTTTTGAGAAGTCTCTCTTTTTACTTTTTCCAAATATTCTGCAAGTCCTGAAAATTTATTGAAATATCCATCCAAAAACTCTTGGGCTTCTTCTCTGTTTGTTCCTATATTTTTCTGGAGAGCAGTGACGCCCATACCATACATAACACCAAAGTTTATAACCTTTGCTTTACTTCTCATTTCTTTAGTCACTTCATCTGGCTTTACCCCAAAAACCTCGCATGCTACTGCAGTGTGAACATCCAAGCCCTCCTTGAAAATCTGAATTAGTTTTTTATCTTGAGACAAGAAGGCGGCGATACGAAGTTCTATCTGAGAATAATCAAAGGAAACTATTTTGTATCCTTTTTCCGCAATAAAAGATTTGCGGATCTCTCTACCAAGTTCTGTCCTGTTTGGGATGTTTTGCACTCCTGGGTTTTGGCTCGCCATTCTACCTGTAGCTGATCCGGCTTGAAGGAACTCTGGGTGCAAACGATTATTTTCATCCAGTAGTGTCGGGATTGTATCTATATAAGTACCCAAAAGTTTCGCTAGCTCTCTGTATTCCAAAATCAAACCTGCGATAGGATGTTCCTCGCGAAGTTTTTCCAACTCCGACTCCTTTGTAGAAAATCCCCCACTAGCATTTTTCTTTTGATTCTTTGTTTTCAGACCCATTTTCACAAACAACATTTCACCCAACTGTTTTGGTGAGTTTATATTAAATTCCTCCCCAACGATTTTCCAAATCTTTTTTTCGAGCAATGAGAGTTCGTCGTGATATTTTTTACCAAGTGTGATCAATCTGTCTTTGTCTATTTTAACTCCGACTTCTCGCATCTTTTTTATTATAGGAATAAGAGGTCTCTCGATTTTATCTAAGACAAATGAAAGATTTTGATCTTTTATGATTTTTTCTAAAAATCCCCTAGCCTCGACTAAACTGTTTGAACGAGTGTATGACAAAATATCTTCCAAAGTTGGCGTTGTTTTATTGGAATCAACCACCCACAACATAAGACCTACTTCACAGATCTCCTCAGGAGTAGCAGAAACAGAAACGACTTCTGGCATATCTAGTGCCAAAGCTTCTGCGACTTTCGATCCTAGTGCTCTGAACTCAAACTCCACAAACAACTGTTGAACCTTCTTCATATCAACATCTTCTCGCCAAACTTTTTCTGGTATTACAAAATGTATCGGAGCATCGCGTCTTATAGTCGCCAACATCTTAGAGAACAAAGCTTCTTCTTCTCCGTTTTTTAAAAGTTCTATTATTCTCTTTTTTATCCCAGCTTTTTCAAAAGATTTTTCGTCTTTTTTTAATTTTTTATAAATCTCCTCTATCGTGCCAAATTTTGTTATGAGCTCCTCTGCTGTTTTTTCTCCGATACCTTTTATACCGATAATGTTGTCAGATGGGTCACCTCGCAAACCCTTGTAGTCAGTTAAAAACTTTGGACCAAAACCAAATCTCTCTTTAACGGCATCTTCGTTGTAAATGATCGTGTCTTTTATTCCCTTCTTTAGTGTGTACACTCTAACCTTGTCATCATCTATAAGTTGCATTGTATCCATATCACCGGAAGCAATAATAATGTCGATTTCTTTGTCACCCTTCAAGTTTTCAACTATTGTCCCAAGCATATCGTCCGCTTCAAAACCAGGAGATGAATAAACTGGAATATTCATTGCTTTAAAAACATCTTCGGCTCTTTTGAACTGATTTATCAAAGCATCATCTGTTTTCTTTCGGCCGTCTTTGTAACCATCGTAAACATCGTGTCTAACAGTAGGACCAGCCAAGTCGTTGCAGGCAATTATGTAGTCGGGTTTTAACTCTTTTGCTAGTTTTATAAGAAAAGTACACAGACCATACAGAGCACCAGTCGGTTCACCCTTACTTGATTCAAACTCAGGAAGCGCATGATAAGCTCGGTGCAATATCGCATGAACATCAAGCAAAACTACTGTTTTTTTACTCTTAACCTTAGGCATTAGCTTAGTATAACATTGTCTAAAGCTCTATTTCTATCTCTCGAGAATTTGAGTTTTCAAGCCCGTTTAAGCTAACTTTTATATGTTCAGGCATTATATCTATCACTTTTTCTGGCCACTCTATCAAGATGAGATTATTTTTGTCTGAGATAATCTCCTTCCAACCCAAACGCACAAGCTCTTCTGAACTTTCCAATCTATAAGCATCGATATGTATAAGATGAGTAAATTTCTGGTTTGTAAGTTCGTAAATTTTTTCTATTACAAATGTTGGACTAGTTACATTATCGGAAACACCAACACATTTTGCCAGAGCCTGCGTGAAGGTTGTTTTTCCTGCACCCAGATTTCCATATAACCCAACCACCATAGCTCTGTCGGAATATGCAGAAAGAGAATTTACGAAATCTTCTGCAACTTTTTGTGTTTCTTCTATACTGTTTGTGGTGTGTCTCATTTTTTAAATATTAACATATTTTTGTATTAAAAAAGGGCGTAGTTCGATCACAATGATCGAACTACGCCCCGAGCTTCGTTCGTCGTTTAGAAAGACGAACTGCATCTGGCGCCGTCATAGCCAGAAAACATCTCGTACCAAACGTTAACGACCACCTTTCTCCCCGATTGGCACAGGATGGGTGTCGTCAGCCTGCCAGTCCGGAGATTCCGGAATGCGATACTGACTTGAACTGTACGGTCCACGATACTGGGACCTCCGGTACTGCCGGTGTACGGTGCAGACGGAACGAGCACTGTGGTGGTGATCCTGGTCGAGCCATTGGCGGGAATCTCCCACTCCTGTGCACCGATCACCAACACCACCCGGTCATTGCTCACGTTGTAAGCAATGAAAACGACTTCCTGCTCCCGCAGTGGGTGGCAGGCGATGGTCAATGCGACGAGCACCGTCACGATTGCCACCCTCAACAACATCTTAATCTTGGCCATTCTGGCCCTCCAATCTAATTTTAATTATACACCCTTTCATCATTTTTGTCAAGGTGTTTATATCCCTCTAATAGATCGGCCTTATTTCAAGCTTTTTTGTGATATTATTTTTACATGACTGTTCAATTTGACGAAGATAAACAAAACAAACGTATCGAAGATCTACGTAAACAAGAAGAAGAAGGCTTGGCCGAAGCTATGTCTTCAAAATACGGCATCCCCTATCTAGATCTCACAATAACTCCGATAAACATTGACGCTATGCGTGTCATAAGTGAAACCGATGCCAGACAAGCTGAAGTAGCAGTGTTTGATGAATTAAATAGAACAGTAAGTATCGGGGTTCTTTCTCCTCAAAGCGACAAAACTGTCGACGCCATAAACAAAATAAAACAAAAAGGTTACAACGTCGAAGTATTCATGGTGTCCCACGCAAGCCTCAGAAAAGTTTGGGACAGATACAAAGATCTTTCCTACTCTTTTGAAACCAAGTCGGGAGCTTTGGATATTTCGAACGAACAAATAACAGATTTTCTTTCTCAAGTTCACACAATAACCGATGTACAAAAACTTATAGAGGAAGTTTTGCAGATGAAAAAAAGCTATCGTATTTCTCGAATAATGGAAATTATTTTAGCTGGAGCAATAGCTACGAATTCATCAGACATTCACCTAGAACCTGAAGAAAGTTATGTTCGATTACGATACAGACTAGATGGAATACTCACAGATATTTTAGAATTTGATCTAGAGACTTTTAAACTACTTTTGTCTCGAATAAAACTTGTGTCTAATTTGAAACTAAATGTGGGGCAAGCCCAAGACGGACGTTTCAGTATAAAGATAAACAAAGACGAAGTAGAAGTCAGAACATCTATCTTGCCTGGCACATATAGTGAGTCTATTGTTTTGAGAATATTAAACCCAGATGCAATATCCGTCACCTTGGAAAGTCTAGGTATTCACCCAAGACTTCTGAAAGTTATAATGCACGAACTTACAAAACCAAACGGACTTATATTGAATACAGGTCCAACAGGTTCAGGAAAAACAACAACGCTGTACGCTTTCCTAAAAAAAATACATACACCAGAAGTGAAGATAATAACTATCGAAAACCCTGTAGAATATCACCTACCCGGAATAGTTCAGACTCAAACAGATGAAAAGAAAAACTACACTTTTGTCGAAGGCCTACGAAGTGCACTGCGACAGGACCCAGACGTCATAATGATCGGTGAAATACGCGACGAAGAAACTGCCGGCATAGCGGTTAACTCTGCCCTAACAGGACATTTGGTATTCTCTACCCTTCACACCAACAACGCCGCAGGAACTTTTGCTCGACTCATAGATCTTAAAGTAAATCCGAAAATTCTTTCTAGTGCGGTGAGTATAGCCCTAGCTCAAAGACTTGTAAGAAAACTTTGCGACAATTGTAAAAAACAAGTTCCCCTAGAAGGAGAAGATAAGATTGTTATAGAAAAAATAATAAACGAGATATACGATAAAACTTATTTAGAAGGAGTTGAACAAAAAAATATTTGGCAACCAGTCGGCTGTGAAAAATGTAACAACATAGGTTACAAAGGAAGAGTCGGAATATACGAAGGTATAGTCATGGATGAGGAGATAGAAAAAATAGTTACTCAAAATCCGAGTGAACGTGAGATAAAAAAAATCTCAAGAAATCAAAATCTTCTAGACATGACTGAGGATGGAATACTAAAAGTTCTAAACGGAACAACAACTCTTGAAGAACTCCGAAGAGTAATAGATATAGAAAGATAAATTTTAAAAAATCAAGGCAAAACTTATTTGCCATGAGAATTTATTGAAGGTCTAATGGTAAAAATAGTTGCGAAAAAGAGTAAGAAAACTATACTTAAGGGCAGAGATTTGGTTGGTAAACAAAAAAGTTAATTTTTGTTCCAAGGCATAAATCTCTAAGCAACACTTTTAATGATCAACATAAAAAGCTAAATATTTCGCAAAGGATAATTCCAGAATATTACATAAAGTAATACCCAGAATGTCCTCGCTGAAAGACTCGTAAACGTAAACGCTTAGTTGCTTAGAGATTTATATTTTGGAACGTACAGACCAGCTATAGTAGCAGGTATATTCCATGTTTTCAAGACTACAAACCTTCAATTACAAGTCTAGCACAAAACCATTTTATTGTCAAGTTGTCTTAGACAAGGGCTTATCATGGTACAATATTCCTAACTATGAAAAAGCCTCAGCCAGCAGATGAAAATAAAGACAATTTATTCCTAGACAACACCCTTAGGCCAGGAAAATGGGATGAATACATAGGCCAAAACAGCATAAAAAAGAACTTACACATCCTTTTGACAGCAGCAAAAGAAAGAAACCATCCACCAGAACACATCTTGTTTTATGGACCACCCGGGCTTGGTAAAACTACCCTTGCACACTTGATTGCTAAAGAAACCCAATCACAAATGAAAGTGACTTCTGGGCCAGCAATCGAGAAAGTTGGCGACCTAGCATCTATACTTACCAATCTTTCTCCTGGAGATATCCTTTTTATAGACGAGATTCATAGGTTAAACAAAGCCATCGAAGAAGTCCTGTACCCTGCTATGGAATCAGGCTCTCTAGATATTATTATCGGAAAAGGACCAAGCGCAAGAACAATCCAGCTTGAACTTCCACCTTTTACTTTGATTGGCGCGACAACAAGAATCGCCATGATTTCCTCCCCTCTTCGAAGCCGTTTCTCTGGAGGAATATTTAAACTAGAGTTTTATACAAATGATGAAATACAGAAAATCATAGAAAGATCTTCGAGAATACTTGGTATTGAACTAGACGAGAGCGCTGGAGAAGAAATATCGAAAAGAAGCAGATACACTCCTAGAACCGCAAACTATTTTCTAAAAAGATGTCGCGACTTTGCCCAAGTCCACAAGACAGAACTGACAAAAAAATCAGTAGATGAAGCTCTAAAACTTCTAGGAATAGACGAGGTTGGATTATCGCCGTCAGATAGAGACATACTACACACAATAATCAACAAATTTGCTGGTGGACCAGTGGGCTTGAACACTCTTTCTGCAGCACTCGGAGAAGAACAGGCAACTATCGAAGAATTCAATGAGCCCTATCTTATACAGCTTGGTTTTCTAGACAGAACGCCACGTGGCAGAGTTGTGACGACTTCAGGATACGAGCATTTGGGTCTTGCATCCCCGACCCTTATTTAAACTTATCAATCTTGCTTCCTTTCAAATAATTCTATATTCTAATTTCATATGTCAGGACACAACAAATGGTCAAAAATAAAAAGGCAGAAGGAAAAAACCGACGGTCAAAAATCTAAGATTTTTGGGAAAATGGTAAAGATGATTTCTGTAGAAGCAAAAAAAGCTGGAGGAAATTTATCTTCTCCTGGACTCAAAGCGGCTATCGAAAAAGCAAAATCTTTTAATGTTCCAAACGACAACATAGAGAGAGCTATCAAGAAATCTTCTGAAGCTGGAAACGAAGAAATAGTTTTCTACGAAGCATACGGTCCTGGCGGATGTGCGATCATTATTGAGTGTCTTACAGACAACAAAAACCGAGCGAACCAAACCGTCAAAACAGCTCTAGCTAAGCACGACCTTGCTATGGCTGGCATTGGCGCTGCGAGTTGGGCTTTTACTCACAACCCAGGAGAGGATTGGATTCCAACATCCACTATTCCCTTGTCTGAAGAAGACGGAGAAAAGCTTGGTGCTCTTGTTGATGAGTTAGAAGAAAGTGATGATGTGCAAGAAATATATACAAATGCAGAGTAAGATTTAAATATGAAAATAATCTCAATCGATCCGGGATATGAAAGACTCGGTTTAGCAATATTAGAAAAAGAAAAAAATAATAAAGAGGTTTTGATTTTTTCAGAATGTTTTAAAACAAAAAGTTCTCTCCCACATCACGAGAGACTTTCTCTTATTGGAAACAGGATAAAAGAGATAATAAAAAAATATAAGCCCGAACAACTAGCTACGGAAAAACTCTTCTTTTCTGGAAATCAAAAAACAGCAATGATGGTGAGTGAAGCACGCGGAGTAATACTATACACCGGAAGCTCTTTAGGTTTATCTATTTTTGAATACACTCCAAACGATATAAAGATAGCTATTACAGGTTACGGCAGAAGTGAAAAGAAACAGATTATTGATATGGTAAAAAAACTTATTGTCGTGGACTCCAAAAAAAGTTCTGACGATGAATTCGACGCAATAGCTATCGGTCTCACCCACTTTGCAATAAACAGATAAGGTTGAGATAATAGATATATGCTTATTTACAAAAGAACAGTAACTCCTGAAAGCGTAGTTTACACAGGAACCCCTGGTAAAATATTCATATTAATTGGAATAATTTTATCTATTCAATTACTTCTAACTGGTCCTGATAAATTTTATTATGAAGGGAAAATAGCTACTCTCTTAATCCTTACCGTTATTTTTACTGATTTTTTTAATATGAAATCAAAAATCAAAAATGATAAAAAATCAGGAAAAGTTGTTGACACAACTGGGTTAAGCATTCTTGATGTTTATTAAGATCGTAACATTTTTAAAAATACATCTTGTGGAATATCTACTGTTCCCCTTCCCCTCTCTTTCATTTTTTTCTTACCTTTCTTTTGCTTTTCACGGAGTTTCATCTTACGAGTTATGTCTCCTCCATACATGTGCTGTGTCACGTCTTTACTGAAAGCAGAAACAGTCCGACTAGAAATAATCCTGCCAAGCGCTTTTGCTTGAACTTTCATAACGAACATTTGTCGTGGAAGGAGCGCGTGGAGTTTCTCTACCATTAGTTCTGCTTCTTGTTCGACTATTCTTCTCGAAACTACTCGTGAAAAAGCTGGGAGAACTTCGTCTGCAACTAAAATATCCATACGAACCACGTTCGCATCTCTCATGCCTTCTATCTCATAGGATATAGAAGCAAAGCCACTCGAAGCACTTTTCAATTTATCAAAAAAGTTTCGCATTAGTTCTCTGAGAGGCATTTTCAAAAACAATCTGGTTCTGTCTTCTCCAAAGTTTTCTGACTCACCAAGCTCTGCCTCGTGCTCATACAAAAGTGGCATTATGTTACTTAGAAATCCTACTGGAGTTATAATAATGCAGTTCACCCAAGGCTCCCTTATCTCTGACAGTAAACCTTCATCGGGGAAATGCGCTGGTGAGTATATGACTTCTGTTTGCCCAGCCTTTGGACCATTTTTATAAACCACTTCGTATGTAATAGTTGGCATTGTTACAACCAAATCCAAGTTAAATTCTCGATGGAGTCTTTCCGAAATTATTTCCAAGTGAAGCATCCCCAAAAAACCACAACGAAAACCTCTCCCCAAAACACCGGAGGACTCTTCTTCAAATGTATATGAGGAATCAGACAATTTAAGTTTTCCCAATGACTGCTTCAATGTAACAAAATCGTCCTGACTTTCAGGATATATAGAAGCCCAGACAACAGGACGAGGCAACATGTAACCAGGAAGCGGAGGTAAGGTGTCGGACTGCAAAGCCACGGTGTCTCCCACAGAAGCAATACCGGGTTGTTTTATACCAGTTACAATGTATCCTATCTCTCCCGCAGACAAGACGTCTTTTGGCTTCTCATCTGGAGAAAAAATACCAACCTCTATAGAAGTAAAAGTCTCTTTTGCTATTTTAAAAACGAGAGGTGTATTTCTTTTTACTTCCCCACTCATGACACGCACAAAAACAATCACCCCTCTATGTGTAGAGTATTTGAAATCAAATATTAAGGATTGGAAATTTTTGGCTTCAGTTTGTTTTGGTGGTGGGATTTTTTTTATAACTTCTTTTAACAAATCCTCTACACCCTCACCTGTTCTACCGGATACCAAAAGTATTTCGTCTTCTTCACAATCCAAAAGTTTTATGACTTCCTGTTTTACATCATCTACCCTAGCTAACGGAGAATCTATTTTGGAAAGAACTGGAATTATAGTTAGTCCAGCTTCTCGCGCCATTCCAAGAGTAGTAAGAGTCTGAGCTTGCACACCCTGAGTAGAGTCAACCAAAAGTATTGAACCTTCTACAGCCTTAAGAGCACGAGAAACTTCGTAAGAAAAATCTATATGACCTGGAGTATCAATAAGGTTTAAAATAAAATCTTTGCCCTGATGAGAGTACTGCATCCTGACTGGCTGCATTTTTATTGTAATACCCCTTTCTCTTTCTAGTTCCATAGAATCCAGAACTTGATCCTGCATCTTTCTAGCTTCTATGGTACCAGTTATCTCCAGCATTCTATCTGCCAAGGTAGATTTGCCGTGATCAATATGAGCGATAATACTGAAATTTCTAATACTTTCCATGAGCTACATTAAAGCACAAAAATCTTAAGTTTACCTCCTTTCGCCTAGTTTAACTCGGCATCCGGTGGAACCACTTTTGCTCTCCAAATTTTCTTGTGGAGCGTACCCCAAACTTCAAACAACTCTTTATTTTTAAATAAATAAAGCACCAGGACAGCAAATACTATGCCCAAAGCACCAGACAAAAATCCTTGCATAAATATACCCACCAATGTGTTTACATTGAATACTGTATCGAAAAAGTTTAAACCTATATAAGCAACATAGCCCATGATTATAGATGCTCCACATACTTCAAAAAGGGTTCGGAGAACAGGCTTAGAAAAGTCTGGAAAATGTTTAGCGAAACCTACCCAATGAATTATGAGGTTTATGATAATACCGAGTGAATAGCCGAGAGGTAGCATCAAAACTATTGTTCCAGGTAGATCAGAAACTTTAAATATAGACTCTATAAAGTATTTGAAGTATGAACTTGAATTGAACAAATTTATAAAATAATAACTTCCCAAAATTATAATAAGTGCAGAAAAAACGTTCATAAGTAGTGGTGTTTTTGTTCTGCCTTGAGAATAGTAAGATCTGACAAACAAAGCCACCAAGTTTTGCGCAACAAGCGAAATAGTAAATATAGCTAGAACAGCTGCGGTAAGCCTAGTGTCCTCCCAATTGAACCTGCCGGCTCCAAATACAGTACGAACTATCTGAGCTCTTAACACAATAAACAAAACTGAAGCTGGTATGGACCAAAATATAATGTGTCTAGAAGACGAGATCATTTGATCCACAAAATCCTTGTGGGAACCGCTAGAAAAGAGTCTAGTTAGTGTTGGAAAAGCAGCCAAAGAATAACTGACTCCAATAATACTGAAAGGCACTGACTGCAAACTAAAAGCGAAACTGAAGATTGATATTGATCCTACTGTAAAAAAAGAAGCGAACGAGATCAGAAAAAGTTCTGCTAGTTCTGCTGAAGATACGGTTATTGTTCTAGGTAAGGAAGTAAAAAGTATTTTTTTAATAAAAATATAACTTATAGGAAAACGTAACCTAGGAAACATTCTGACACTCAATATAAATGGTATCTGTATAGCAAAATGTAAAAACGCGCCTAAGATAACTCCAAAAGCCAGACCTTTAACTCCGAATACTGGGTAAAGCAAAACGGCGCCGGCGATAATACCCAAGTTATAAACCAAAGGAGATAATGCATAAATAAAAAATCTCTTGTGTATTTGAGTAATACTAGCCATGAGGTTAGATAATCCCAAAAAAACTGGCGACAATAAAAGTATTCTTGTTAGTGAAATCAATTCACCAAATGAATCTGTATTGGCAAACACAGGAAAAAGTAACCTCATAAAATACGGCGCAGTAATATAAGCAACGAGACCAACTACGATTACGAAGCAAAAGAAAAAAGAAAAAACTGTATCAATAAACTCTTTAGCCTCTTCTTCCCCCTTTTCAAATCTTTCTATGAGGAAAGGTATAAGTACTGACATAGAAACTATTGAAGCAACAGTTACAAAAATAATATCTGGTATTCTAAAAGCAGAGTAATACAAGTCCAACGTACCACCTGCACCAAACTGAGAAGCAAGTATCCTGTCTCTCACCAAAGCCAAAATTTGTGAGCAGATAGCAAATAACCCCAAAAGATAAGCGGCCTGATGAAGGCCGTTTACCTCTCTATTCAATAAATCTAGAAATCTTTTAACCATTTGTAGGCAAATTATATAGAAATAAGCGCCTAATTTCAATGTTAATATCTAAGAAAAACTGGCTAAAGAAAGCCATTATTTTGACTATTTACAAAAAACTTAATTTATGCTATACTAGTGGTGTAACTGTATTAGACAATCGCTCATTCCCCTTTTGGGTTATGGGAGGAAAGTCCGAACATTGGTTCGCGAATATTGAAAGATATTAACGAAAAGAGTAGCGGGTAACACCCGTCGGGGTAAACCTAGAGGTGCGAGCAGTGACGCCAAGAGCGAAAGCTTAAGGGCTCCTTCGGGAGTAATTCTATAGAGATATAGAAGTGAAACGGCAAAATCCTTACTTCGATGCAAGGCCGTGCCGAGAGAAATCTCGGAGTGCCGCTTGATTCTCTGTGGCAACACAAAGAACAGATAAATGATTGTCATGGTTCAGCAATGAACCAACAGAATTCGGCTTACTATACAGAAGATAATGAAAAATCACACTTAATAGGTGTGATTTTTCATTTAATTATTTTTTGGAGTTGTAGTCCCCACACTTTCACTTAAAGAAGAATTCTCTGGACTAAGTGGTGCAACCTCAATAAGTTTTTTTAATTTGGGACTATACAAGAAAGCCTTACGGGATTTTAGATATATGAGTACTTTGTCCCCCGCTACTGCATTTGCAAAGAAAGGTTGATTGCGAACTTTTAGAGGATCGGAAACTGTCGCAATGGTTGGATCTTCATCTTCTGGCAGAACTATCAGTTTAGAAACTTCCTTTATAAGGTTTTCAGTCTCCACACTAAGTGATGATTTTTTACCTGACTCCAGTTTGGAAGCTTTTACATAAAAAACTATACTGGAAGTAACAGATACAACAACTAATATAACCAAAACAATTCCAAACTTATTTAATCTCATGCCTTTAATATTAACACAATTAATGCTTAGGCAAACTAATCAATAAACCTATATTTTATAACAGTCCAAAGTATCAAAAAACCGTGGCGCCAATTGATTTTTTTACCGTCAGCGTAACTTCTGGGCTTATAACTTATTGGAACATCTACAATGGAGTAACCTCTTTTTAAAATCTTACAAAATAACTCATTTTCAAAATTAAAATTATTACTATTAACACTTATTGAATCTATAATTTTTTTTGTGAAAGCTTTATAGCAACCTTCGTATTCTCCAGCATTATTTAAGTAAAGAATATTTGTCACCCAGGTTATAACAGAATTTCCAAACCAAGCAACAACTCCAAAGTAAAAATCATTTTCTTCTCTGAATTTATTTTCCTTACGCACCCCATTTGTAACTTCTGTTTTTCCCTCTAAAATAGGTCTAATCATTGCTGAAAAATCTCTCGGATCATATTCTAAATCAGCATCTTGAATGATCACAATATCGCCAGTTGACTCCTTGATACCACGCTTTACTGCTGCACCCTTTCCCCTTTCTTTTTCTATAAAAACTTTTATTCCATCTAGTCCTCGTATCATCTCATACGTACTGTCTTGAGAATCATTATCTACTACAATAATCTCCTTCTCGAGCGGAAGTTCTACATTTTTTACTCGACGAATAATTTCTAAAATAGTATTCTGCTCATTATAAGCTGGTATTATGACGGATAATTTCATAGGCATGAGTATATAACAATATAAACCAGATAGTGTATTTTTATTTATAAATCGTTATTTTTGAATGAGAGAAACACTCCTACATAAATAGCGATAGCTATTATATACAAGAAATTTAATCCAGTTATCATGGAGCTGTATTCTAAAAATCCACCAAAAACAGCACCCAATAGATTCATCCCGTAGGCTGAACTAACATCCCTTACTTTTTTAAATCTTTCTGAAAATACCAAACTCGCAAAAAATATTGGCAACGAAACCAAAAACGCTGAAAGTAGAGACTTCACCCAAAATGACATTCCGAGGAATATACCAGTTGGAAAGACAAAATTTAATACAAGCGAAATAGCTAATAAAATATGCAACCAAACAGTTCTCCTTATTCTATATTTGGAAACAAAAATAACAGAAAGTAGTACCATAGACAAAATTCCTCCAAATACGATTGAGTTTACTATCCATGTTGAACCAAACAACAAAGAAAGTGTGGTGATACTTTTTGTTTCTAGCAAAAGAAATCCTGCCCCAAGCAAAAAGAATCCCAGATTATCAGAATTGAAGACTGTTTGGGAACTATTCTTATACAAGAAAACAAAAAAACCAAGTATCAAAAGCAAAAGAACAATTATTGATTCAACATAGTAGCTAGATATGGTATGTTCCCTCAAGTAAAGATACGGCCAATTATCAGTAGACAAATTATAGGTCTTCATAATATTTTCCGGAATTGATTTTGATGAAATGAAGGTGGTTGGATTTTCTGAAATTAATTTTTCAACTCCTGGACCAGCGAGAACCATGAGATTAAACAAATAAGAATTTCCTGTTACCACGACAGTTGCTTCAGAACCAAAAACATTTTGAACGCTCTTTATGATTTTTTGACCAAGCCAATCCTTGGGCACAGAAAACATAAGAACCATTACCCCTCTTGGACTAAGATGATCCTTAATACTTCGTAAGGACTCCTGAGTGTAGACAAAATTATCAATTCTGACCGTCGATTTTGCTGAAAGAAGTGCGTGAGAATCAAGCGTTCCCACTACTATCATATCGTATGTTTTTTTTGTCTTTTTTAGATATGAACGAGCATCATCCACAAAAAAGGTTACATTTTTATTAGCGTATGGACTATTTGGATGAAACTCTTTTCCAATTTGGTATATGTAAGGATCTATTTCGACAGCATCTATCTCAGGCACCTGACTCATGCTTGCCACAGCAACGTCATTCCCACTCCCAGCACCCAGAATCAAAACGTTACTCGGTTTAATATATTTATATGGATATTGATACTTTACAAGAGCCTCTTCATCTTTCTCAAAATTTTTGGCCCCTTGAAAGAAAAATCTATTCACATACAAATCGAAAGAACCGTTCTCACTATCAGTTTTTTGTATGCTGTAATACGGAGACCAAATTTCACTTTTAGTATTAAAATATAAAACAGGAAGCAAAATTACTAGTGAAAAAATTCCTAAAATTAGATACTTTCTGTGCGACTTTATTATCCACAAACTTATAATACAAACTAAACTAAACCAAATAATGGGATTACTCCATGAGCTACCGAAGAAACTAAGTAAGCTAAAAAAAACTATACCCAATATCGAACCTATAATATCTAAACGATATGCACGTATAGGATCAAAGTTGGCCATTATTTGTGCCGTCTTTTCTCCAACAAAAGCAAACAAGCTAGTATTCAACAAGAAAACCAGAGTTAGCATAGGCACTATCCCTATCTCAATCCATCCAGAAACGATTTGATTGTTGTTATAAAGACTCCACATCATTTCATTCTTTAGATCTGGAACTATAGTTTCAAAGATCCGGAGCAACAATACAATGCAAACAAAAAAAAGTAGGTATAATGGAAAAAATCTAAATATATTTATATTTTTTTTGGATAACAAAAATCCAACACCCAAACCCAAAAATGATGATATCAGAACTATGTTTGAAAAATAAGCGAGAGAAAATATGTTGCTCGGTAACCATCTAATGATAGATAATTCTAAAAATAAAGCTAAAAAACTAATAGCTATTAGGGAAATTTTTTCTTTATGTTGTTTGTCTGACATATTTATATATATTAATGAAAAGATTCTAAGTTAAATAATAAATCTTTTGCATTCTGTAAATCTGGGTTAATGTTCAATGCTTTCCTTAAATACTCAATGGCTCTTTCCTTCCTACCCAAGCGAGCATAAGCCGCCCCGAGAAAGCTATATGTTTCTGCGTTCTTATATCCAACAGAAATAGCCTTATCTAGATACATCAAAGAAAGCAGTGCGCTTTTTGGATCATTAGACCCGAGTTCCCACTGTCCTGCTACCATCCAAATTTTACCTTTTTCAGGCCATCTATACAAAATATCCTGAAATACAGATGTGCCAATATCTATACGTCCTATTAAATTGGCTATGTCAGCATAAGACACAACTCGATCATAGTCGTCTGAATTGGCCATACTACTCAAACGTTCTTGTATATTATCTGGAGATATCTGGAACTTTTCTATTACATCTTTATTATTTGATGTATTCCGTACAAAAATGTAGTTATACTGATCGGCATAGACAAATACCCATTCAGGATCATGCATTCTTTTATACAGGAACTCTCGAACATTTGGTCCGCCATCATATTGATAGAAAAATATAACATTAAAATCATACCTTTTAATTGCTTCGTTCCAAGAATAATCATCTCCTGTCATACCTATTGACTCATTAAAAGTTTCTGGAGAATAGGCATCCCCAAAAAGATTGTCCTGAAACACTCTCTCTTGTGGGAAAAAATTAAATATTAAATAACTTCCACTATCAGCGTCGTTAAATATAGGACCTTTTATATTGTTTTCTTTTAGGAAATTGGCAGAATCAAAAGTGTTAGAAGATAAACCAAATCCCCTCTCTATATACGGAGATATTTTTTTTGTTGTGCTTGGTAATATAAGATATACAATAAACAGAACAAAAAATAGAACAAAAAATATTCCCAAATTATTCTTTTTGTTTGGAAATAACTTATATAATTTATCTCTATACTCAATAAAACTAGGGCTTAAAAAAGCAGAAGCTGATATTAAAAATAATACACCAAAGAAATACAATCCCCTTAATATAACAAATGCTAAAATCATACTAGCCAACCCACCAGCAAGATAAAAAATTGAAATTTTTCTCTTTTTATAAGCAAAATATACAGAAACAGCAAAAACAATTACAAGTGGAAAATATAGCATTACTGCAATATTCTCACTCGGTACCATCGATTTCTTATACTCCGGTATAGACTTATTTTCAGCAATTTTTATTGGAAAATTTTCTGGATATCTATAAAATACTCCCTTCCAACCGTGAGGGTTGATAAATGTAACACTAATAACAAGAATTACCAGAACTATAAGTTTTTTAAGTAAAATATTATTCTTCCATTCTTTATAGTGCAATATAACCTTCTCAAACAAAAAACCGAGGACAATCATAATACCTATAGCTTTAAAAATATGCATGTTAGTCCACAGAAGCTGTATCGGCACCAACCAAAATACCATATTACTCTTCGGATTTTCTTCAAATCTAATCAAAAAATAAAAAAATAGTGCAATAAATAGATAACTGAACATTTCCGGTCGCAGACTCGTTCTCTCATTTATGATCAAAATACTGGGAATGGATAATACACAAACAAGCCAAAAATCAGCTTTTTTGGTAGCAACGTAAAAAATAATAGAGAAAGTTAAAAGATAAGTAATAACTTTCAAAACAATAAGACCGTTCCACCCAACAACCACAAAAAATAGATAATAAATCACTCCTGAAAGCCAATGATGGTTTACAAACGGATAACCTGTATCGGTGTATGAATATACATTTTCATACAGCACTTTAAAATTTCCTTCTAGCAAAAGCTTGCCATTCATAATATGACGAGGCATATCATCTGCTACTGGTAATTTTGGTTTATAGATGAGTAAAGTAGAATAAAAACCTAAAATTAAAAAGAAAATGAAAATTTTTATATACTTAGAATTCATAGCTAAATTTTCCTTGAGTAAACTTCATCATATACAAGCTTAGACACATGACCAATTGCAGCAGACATATTTGTATAATCAGCACCCTCAACCATAACACACAGAAGATATGGGTTTTGTGGGAAATATACAATACCACAATCATGAAGCTCTTTTTGATTATCCGGTAAACTACCACGTTCACCAAATTTATGAGCTATTTTTATATTTCTAGGTATTCCCATATTTAGACCATCCTTAAAGTCTACTCCTAAAAGGGTTTCTAAACTCTCCTCTGAAGATTTTTTGGAAAGATAAGAGGCGTTATATAAAGCCCGGAATAATGATGCATAAGACTTGGTGTTTATTGATTCTTCGTAGACACTTCCTGGATCTATTATTCCAACATCTTTAAAGGTATCTAGTAAATAATCCGAATCAGGATATGAGTTTCTAAGATGTTGTAGGAGTATGAGATATGATGCATTATCGGAATACTTGATCATATAGTTTATCAACTCCTCTACCGTATACTGCACACCAGTTTCAGCCTGCATTTTTGGTTTGAAGTTATACTGCTCACCTACTGGTGCGACTTCCCAATCAAACTTCAACTTATCTTTCATTAAATCCTTCCCTTCATCTTTGGATCTATAATACGCAATCATTAGAGGAAGTTTGAGTAAACTAGCTGGAACAAAACCATCTTTTTCATTTATTCCAAATATTGGACCGTTATCCAGATCTCTAAAGTAAACAGAAAATCTGGTTAATTTATTTTCCTCCTTTTCTTTTTCCAAATAAGCTAGAATCGTTTGCTTAACTTGAATGTACTCGTGTTTTTCTATCGCATACACTTTTGAACAACGTATTTCCTCGTTGACTAACTGAAGACTTTTATCACATTTATTGTGCAAGAATTCCCTATCAATAAAGAACCCCACTAAACCACCCATAAAGACTATGGAACAATAAATCAAACATTTTACAGTAAAACTTTTAGTCATATTTTAGCTATTATACACCGACATCATTTACTGGAATAGTTGTCCCACCCCCATTTTCTGTAGTCGTATTATTTTGAGGGTTATCACTAGAAACGGTGTCAGGGGGAGGTTCTAACTGAGGAGACGAACTAGTAGATGAGGTTGGATCTACTGTACTTTCGGTAGTAGTAGAGTTGCTTTGAACTGGAATATCTGGTGGTGGAGATGTTCCTATAATCACAGTCCTTGTGGCTTCCCCAGTATTACCGTCCGTATCTGTTACTCTATATATTATAGTATGTGTCGAAGAAGTTGATGTATCCAATTCTACAGCTTGAACCTCTAAACCATCAACAAATGTGCGAACTACTAGATTTTCATCCTTGTCGTCAGTATAAGTTGCTCCTAGATCAGAATATGTAGTACCAATGTTTATAATAGAAGGATTGTTACCGTTTACTGTTAGAACAGGAGCTCCTATTTCCTGTGGTGGAGTCTCTGATCCAACAGGACTACTTGGGGAGAATGGATTTATTGAACTAGTACACTTACCTGAAGTGGTTACAAGCTTACCACTTACTACTCTAGTACAATATGCTTCACCAGTTTCAGAATCATACATTGTTATACCTGAAGGCTTACTGTTAGTTCCAACTTCTAATTCTGCTGTTTGTATTCCTCCTGCAAAATATGCATTTCCAAGCTCGTCTATACTGACAACCAAAGTTCCAGGTGGAGTAGTTGATGCACTACCAAATGAAGTCGACATACCGTCTCCATCACTTCTCTCGATAATAAACTTACCACCATCACCAAACCTCATACGCACTTCCTTATCAACTGGCTCTATACCGTTTGTTACTAAAGTATTGGCTACCACCCTAGGCGTAATAACCTCCAGTCCAGCAACAACTCTGTCTGTTGCTACTTCTGCGATATCTCCGTTTGTTCCAAACTGTTCCTTACTTTCCATTATATAACCCAACACTGCTCGTCCCAGATCTTTTGGTTTTGCTGGTGTAGTAGTCGAATTAACGTCCGGCTCTTCAGTACTCTTTATAAACTGACCTATATCTCCACTGTTATAACCCACACGCAAGAAGACTTCGGTTTTACCAATGCCGACATTGTCATAATCAAGCAATGCAAAACCGATAACCATACCGGCTCGAGTAGCTTTCATAGCAACACCAGGAACAGAGGATGGTGTCAAAAGATCTCCTTTTTTAATTGGTCCATTCTCTGTAGAAACTTTTATTGGTACACGACCCTGCAACGCGACAGGAACTGGTCGAGCATCTTCGGCGACATCTCCAATAATAAGTCCTGGTCTTGTTGCCACAACACCCATCACTCTAAGTTCATATGCTTTAGAACTCTTCTTTACTCCAGCAATCATATCTGAATCGCCAACCACAACATCTCCAGCTTCTATAGTAGAATCATTTGTTCCATATATTTCGGCCAAGTCGGCACCACTTCCTTTGATTGCATAAACTCTAACTTGTCCACGTCCGCCAGCACCTCCAGAACCACCAGTTCCTGAAGTCGCATTTGACAATGCACCTCCACCTCCACCTCCACCTCCAGGAATTGCTCCTGCTCCTCCAGCACCTCCAACACCTGCAGTTTGGTTTATACCTCCACCTCCAGCACCTCCACCTCCACCATATTGTCCTAAGTATCCATTTATACCGTTTGCACCAGCTC
>JBEBJP010000011.1:0-21412 GCA_040079825.1 Parcubacteria group bacterium | reverse complement strand
GTATCATAGAACTTTTTGTATAGAATTTAGCCATTATTTCTTCGTTTATGTGAACAATATCCAAATTTTTTCTAAAAGTAGAAGTAGCATCCGATTTATGCAGTTTCAAAAAATTCATATAAACAGGAAAAACTCCTCCGTCTACTGTTATGTACATTCTTGAAGGCAAAATCAGCTCTGGAGATAGTTCTAACAAACTATTTTCTAAATAAATTGCCCATTCTTTTTCGATATCCGACAAAATATTTTCTATACTTAAACACAGATCGTTATCTAACTTTTTTGTAAGATACATGTGCAGAGTTGATTCAGCAACCTCTGGTGGTAGATTTAAAACCTGTGATATTTTTCGAATCATATAGTTACTACCAAAAGGAAAAGAAGTTGTTCCGACAATAACTTCATTCTGAACCATGGTCATGTCAGTAACCTCACCAGTTATATCCATAATAATAAAGCTCGAAAAGTCTGGATAAATATCTCGAAATACTGAAAAAGAAACTAGAGGAAATGTATGCGCCAAGACATTTTCTTTTGGCAAAGAAGTATTTTTCAGGATGGTGTTATACACTCTTGTCATGACACTGTCGTTTATAACAGACATACAAAGATAAGCATCAAACATTTTTGTTTTAACACCCATAACATCTTCTACTGAATATCCGTTTATTTTTATCTGTACAATACTTTTCTCTATTACCTGAAATGAGTCGGTATCATTTCCGTGAAACTGATCGGTTAATTCTTTTTTAAAAATCTCCTCTTCTTTGTCTCTAATATCATTCAAAAAAGCATCACTGATAATAAATGTTTTATCTTGTGAGAGATGAATATGCTTATTTTTTGGAATAAACCAAGGCGAAGAAAAGGATACGAACAAATTGTCTAGCTTTTTATGTTTGTATTTCCAATAGTTGTGTTCGAAACCATATTTCATCATATAAGAGAGAGTGTCCTCCAGAACTCTATTCATAGTTTCTAGAAGTTGCGTTGCGTTTGGTTTATCGGACACAATAAAATCTGTTTTTACTGTATACAAAAAATTCGGCAATTTATCTGAAGAAAACAACAAAAACGCAGCAGTTATACTACTGTTACCAATATCTACAAGAAGAGACACTTCTTCTTTCTTATCTTCAAACAAAGACATGCAATAATTTTAACACAACAACAACACAGATGACACAGTTTTATTCCAAAACTGCTTTGATTCTTCTTACACCTGCTGAAACGGCCTCCTCTTTTAATATTTTAAATTTACCCAATTCACCAACGTTTAAAACATGTGGACCACCACAGAACTCTTTTGAATACGCATGATCTAGTGAGTCTCCTATAAAATAAACATTTACTTCATCACCATACTTATCACCAAAGAAATGTAGCGCTCCCACCTTCTCCGCCTCATCCTTTTTCATTACAACCTTATTTACTGGAAGTTTTAGTTTTATCTTCTCGTTTACAGTTTCTTCAACTCTGATTTTTTCATCGTCAGTCATTTTTCTTTCAAAAGAGAAATCAAAACGAAGTCTTTCTGAAGTAATATTACTTCCCTTCTGCATTACAGAGTCACCTAAAATATCTCTAAGTGCTTGATGTAGTAGATGTGTTGCTGTGTGATACTTTGTTTCCATTTCGCCTGTACCAGAAAGACCTCCTTTGAACTTTTGTTCTGACCCAGCTCGTGACAACTCTTGGTGTTTTTTCATCTCAGTATTGAATTCGTCTAAATCAACGTGAATTCCTTTCTCTTTTGCTAGTTCTAGAGTTATTTCTATAGGAAAGCCGTATGTTGTAAAAAGCTGAAAAGGTTTTTCTCCTTTTTCGAATTTTTTTATTCCATCGTCTAAGGTTTTTTCAAATTTAAAAATTTCTTTTTCGATTTCTGTTCTTATTTCACCAATTTTATTCTTTATTTCTGGATAACTGTCTTGATATAAATCAGAAATAATACCAGTAATTACTGAAATATTTTCAGAGTCTACTTTTCTGTTATCTGTTTTAACCACAGCTCTTCTCAAAAGTCGTCTTAAAATATATCCTCGGTCTGTGTTTGAAGGTAGAACTCCATCAGAAATCATAAAGACTGCGGTTCTAAAGTGATCAGCTATTATTCTTCTATTTTTTTCTTCTACTGAAAGAGGTTTTATTTGTTCTAGTAAACTTTGAAAAATATCAGTTTCAAAAACACTTTTTTTACCTTGAACTACTGCAACCATTCTTTCGAAACCTGCTCCAGTATCAACATTTCTCTTTTCAAGTTTACTTACGACTTTTCCATCTTTTGCAAGAAACTCCATAAAAACGTTGTTCCAAATCTCTACAACTCTCTGTTCATCATCTGCTTTTATGTATTCATCCAAAGTCATGCCAGAGTTTAACTCTCCAGTTAAGTCATAGAACATTTCGGTATCGGGACCACATGGGCCGTTGGGACCTGCTGACCACCAGTTTTTCTCTTTAGGTCTAAAATATATTCTTTCTCCAGTTACACCATTTCTCTCAAATATTTTTCTCCATATTTCTGCAGATTCTTCGTCTTTTGGAGCATTTTCGTCACCTTCAAAACAAGTGACATAAAGTCTTTGCGGATCCAAACCAAAACCTTCTTCTTTATTAGTTAAAAGCTCAAAACTCCAGTTTATCGATTCTTCTTTCCAGTAGTCTCCTAGTGACCAGTTACCCATCATTTCAAAAAAAGTAAGGTGTGTATTATCACCCACTTCGTCTATATCGTTTGTTCTAACGCATTTTTGTATATCAGCAAGTCTTTTGCCAACAGGATGTTCTTGTCCCAAGAGATATGGAACTAGAGGTTGCATACCAGCAGTGTTGAACAAAACAGATGGGTCGTTTTCAGGGACTAGTGAAGCGGAAGGTATAATTGCATGGCCCCTTTTCTCAAAAAAGTTTAAAAACCTTTGTCGTATTTCGTTAGAATTCATGTTCATAATACTACTTCAATGTAGTCAAAAATGCACCTAAGGCTATCATAAGAACACCGGCTATCTTATAAATAGTAAAACCTTCCCCCAAAACGAACCCAGCAAACACCATTACAAATACGATACTAAGACGATCTATTGCAGATACCACTGTCGTGTCACCGTTTTTTAAAGCATAAAAATAAAAAAGCCAAGAAAGTGCTCCAGCGATTCCAGACAGAGCCACAAAAAGCCACTCTCTACCAGAAAATGAATTTAGAGAAAAACCCTGAAATTTTTTCAAAGACAAAGCTGTCACCCCTAGAAAACCTGCCATTATAAAAGATCTGACTGTGGTAGCCAAAGTTGAATCCACACCTTTAAGACCGACCTTCCCAAAGATAGCTGTTAATGAAGCGAAAACCGCAGAAACAAAAGCATATATCATCCACATGTTATTTTTTTGAAACTAATTTATCTAATAATTTAATATCTTCTTCAATACTTTTTATCCCCTCCTTCCAAAACTCTGGGTTTCTAAGATCCAAGCCAATCGATTTGAAAATATCTTCTGGACTGAGAGACCCTCCGGCTGATAAAAATTTCTTTATTTTTTCTATATAACTTTTGTCCTCTTTGTATTTTTGATAAAGAACTTTGCTTGTTAGCTGACCGAAGGCGTAAGTGTAAACATAAAAAAAGTTTCTTATATGTGGCCAGCCGACAAAAAAGTATCCATCTTTTTCTTGGAGTTCCACCACACCTCCTATGTAACTTTTCATATGCTTGTTCATCATTTTTGCGAGCTCTCCGTGCGAAACGTTACCATTTTTTCTTATTGTGTTGTGCATTTCTAACTCAAAGTTGAAACAAGCTATTTGTCTAAAAACTGTGGCTATATCATCTTGAATTTTGTCATGCAAAGCTATTATTTTCTCTTTCTCACTTAGTTTTTCAAATTGATCATAGAAAAGAAAATACTCAAAAAGTGTACTAGCCACTTCAGCTGTTGCAGTGGAATAGCCTTCATACAAAACCGGCTGAGTTTTAGAAAATTCACTATGTATCGCATGACCCATCTCGTGAGCAAAAGTAGACAAGGAGTCTAAAGAGTCTGTGTGGTTCAGTAAAACAAAAGTAGGCTGACCATGATCAGAAGAACAGTACGCCCCACCCGTCTTACCAACTTTTGGAAAAGCATCTATCTGCCCGTTTGAAACAAATTTTTCTAAAATTTCTCCGAATTTCGGATCTACTGAAGTAAAAAGTTTTGAAAGTATTTCTTTAGACTCTTCGAATGTAACTTTTTTATTGTTTTTTCCAACGAAAGCAACCCTATCGGCATAGTATAGTTTTTTCAGCCCCAGCATTTTTGCTTTGATTGTGTAAAATTTTTGTGATAAGTGGAAGTTGTCTGTTACAGTTTTCACTAAACTCAAAACAGTTTTCTCATCATTTTCGTAACCTAAAATAGTTCCGTCATATGCTTCTTTAAAACCACGTAGTTCATCGTCTATTTTTTTATCTGTAACCACAGCATTTATTTCACTCTCCGCTATATCTGCAAGAGAATAATACTTTTCCATTATTTTATTACTCAATTCAGCTCTTTCTTTTTGAGTAGGTATATCTTTTATTATAGATTCAGCCTCTGGCATAGGTATTTCTTTTCCTCTATGCTCTATAGTCTGTTTACTTTTTATTTTTCTCAAAGCTTGTACCCACAAACTTCTAGAAGTCAGTGATTTCAAAGAAAGAATTTTTTCCTCCGGCTCTGTAAGAAGAAATTTACTGTTTTTAAAGATCCTTTTTAAGAAAAAATTAAAATGTAACAGTTTTTTGCTAGTCAAAAACTTTTTTTGTAACCCCTTTGGGATTTTAGAAAGATTTATTTCAAAAAAGACAGTTAAATTACTTATTTTTTGGAGTCGTTGAGAAACTAGATTTGCTTTTGCTCGAACGGTTTCATCTTTACTGTTTTTATCTTGTGCTAGGTGTAGGTAAAAAGCTGGTTTAGATGCAGGAATATCCAAAATAGCTTCATAGTCCTTTAGGGCTTTCAGTAACTTGTCCTCATCATGCAAGTAGTCAGTTTTGTTTTTGTATTTTTTAGAAAAAACTACATATGCTTTTTCAGCAAAATCTATATCCTTATCTATTTGAGGATCATTTGGTGATTTATATAAAAGAGACAAATCCCACTCCGCTCTCAACTTCTGATCAGCTGTCTTTGCCATTTATTTTATATACTTCTTCAAAATCTGGAAATCGTCAAGCAAAGTCTGTTTGTTGGAACCAGCGTACAGAGCAACTGCTGGGTGATACAGAGGTATTATGGTTACAGCCCCATACTCTGTCTTGGCTACGAACTCTTTACCATGTAGAGCACTTATCTGACCAACCTGTGTCCCCAACCCAAAACGATTCATCACATAACTCATAGAGAACCTACCAAGAGTAGCTATGACACTTGGTTGAATAATGTTTATCTGTTTGTCCAAAAATGGTGCATACAACTTTATTTCTTCTTCTGTTGGATCTCTATTTTCTTGAGGACGATCATTTACAATATTTGTAATATAAACATCACTTCTGTTTAGTCTTATAGAATCCAGCATAGCATCCAAAACTTTGCCAGATTTCCCACAAAACGGTCTTCCAGTTTCTGCTTCATTTTTGCCTGGAGCTTCTCCAACAAACATAATGTTTGCAGTATGACTTCCCTCACCCACAACAGGAAAGAATTTATTTTCAACTCTGTATTTATAAAGAGGAGACTCTTTGAAATGTAGAATCTCATTTCTTATCTCTTTCATTTTTTGAAATTTTTGCTCTAGTGAAAGTGACATATGATTTACTTAAAACTTATAAAGAATCTACCTCCAAGATAACATCGTCTATTTTACTTTTGTTCAGCCCTATAGAACTCAAAAGTTCTGGGTTATTTTTTATTGTCTTACACAAAACAATTCCTCTAGTCAAAAGTTCTTTTTTCTCTCTGCCATTTAAACCAGCAAGGCAAGTGAGTGGATGCAGTTTGGATTCGAGTATCATGTCATGCAAATTTCCAACCGGAGGATAGTTCCAACCTATCATTTTCATGCCTCCTTGGCATGAACCATATTCTATCGCTGTAGAAGTAAATTTTGTATTTGTTATTAACCACCCTTCATCCAACTTCCTTTCTCTACCGTAGTTAAAAGTCACCTTGCTTAGATCGTCAAATCTAGCTTTTACATATAGTGCTATTTTTAAATCAGACTTAATACCTATTTCATTATGAAACTTAGCCTCAATCATCACCAGCTCTTTGTCATTCCAAGCCACCACGTCTATTTCATGCTCCACACAGAAACCTTTAACGATTTTGCCGGTTTCTGCATTATATCCTTTTTCTTTCAATATCTCGGCAATAAAATCCTCAAAAGGAAAACCTGACGGTCCAAGTTCCATGATAGCTCTCTTTAGTGAATATTTGAGTGCTATTGGCTTTTCTTCTTTGTGCAAAAGTTCAAATGCATGTCGATATATTTCATGAGTTGTTATGTCCTCATCTAGGTATATTCTTATGTGATCTACTATACCTTCTATTGTTTTTTGATTTGCACCCGCTTTTCTAAGTGAGTCTTCTAGTTTACTTTGATCAAATAGTTCTTTCTCACCATCTGCTTTTATAACGTAAATCGATTCCGTATTCATTGTCTGATTATTGTACAATAACCTTTTCAATTATTCCACCACCCATACATACATCTCCATGATAGAAAACTGCGGACTGACCCACTGCTATACCACTCTGTAGATCATCAAATTTTACTGTGTAATGAGAACCCCTATCAATAATACAACTCTGCTTTTCTTGTCTGTATCGTATCCTAACAGAAGTCTTTAGTGGAAAAACTGGCTCAGTGCCTCCTACAAAATGTATACTGGATAAAACTATCTCTTTTGTACTATTTACAACACCGCTCTCCTTTTCTTTACTAGCAATAGTTATTGTATTTTTATTTATATCCTTAGAAATAACAAAAAACCTAGGGTCGTCTGCTGTCTTTTTTGTTACGTTGAATCCATGACGTTGGCCTATTGTGTAAAACGTAGCACCATCGTGATTGCCCACCACTTCACCTTTCGTGTTTAGTACTTCACCTGGTTTTTGTTCGATATAGTGCGAAAGAAAATCTCTCATATCCACTTTTCCAATAAAACACAATCCCTGACTATCTTTTTTTGTAGCAGTTGGTAGTCCAAACTTTTCAGCAAGTTTTCTAACTTCGGGTTTAGTTAAGTGCCCAACAGGAAAGAGAGTGTGCCTAAGTTGATCTTGATTTAATGTGTAAAGAAAGTAACTCTGATCTTTGTTTTTATCATGAGACTCCTTCAATTCAAACTTTTGATTTATCTCTTCTACCCTTGCATAATGACCCGTTGCAACAAACTCAGCACCCATCTCCAGTGCTTTATCCAAAAATACTCCAAATTTTACATATTTATTACAAAAAATATCCGGATTTGGCACTCTTCCCTCGCTGTATTCTCTTATCATATAATCCACCACCTCCTTTTTGTACTCGTCCTCGCAGTCCAAAGTCATAAATGGCACCCCTAGTGTCGCACAAACCCTCATAGCACTTCTTCTCTCCTCTTTCCAGTTACAAGGTAACCACTCCGGATTCCACACCTTTAAAAACACACCAGTCACGTCGTATCCCTCTTTTTGCAATAACGCCAAAGCAACAGAGCTATCAACTCCGCCAGAAACTCCCACAAAGACCTTACTTTTGTTTTTATTCACTTTATTTTATTATTTCAAAATCTAAATACTCTCTTTTTTGACCATCAAATACTCCCAAAATGTATTTTTCATATATAGGCCATTCTTTATGATAGATATAAATAATTTTTTTACTATTTAGAAATTTTGGAGAAAATTCCATAAATCCAATTTCTGAAAGTAGGTAATGAGCAGCAACCCTAATTGCCGAACTTAAGTCATCAATCTCTTTATCAGAATTCTCCAATACTTCTTGTGTAGTATCATCAACTGATTTTTGAAAAACTTCATTTTCTTTATATAAGGAAAAAATTTTTTGATATTCTTTCTTATATTCAAGATTATTTTCAATTTCATCTTTCCAATTAATTATACTTACCTGTTCAGTAGTGTATCCCAGTTCATTCATCGCTTTTTGGACTTTGTTTCTTAAATTATTTCCTTGAGGTAAAGCTTTATCCCTCCACGCCCTGTTTTTTGGATAACCAAACGCCATATAGGTTGATATGGCAGGAACATCTGCAATTAGAATTGTAGTCCTACCAAACTTCTCAACAACTTTTTTTAATAACTCTCTTACCACATCTTCCTTAAAGTAGCTGTTGCCTGGACTCATTCCAATTACTGGGTACATTTCATTTAATTTACCTAACTTCATAAGTTTCTAGATCTACTCGATTAAGATCAATGAGTTGTTTTGACTCCAAATCATACCAAGAATTCTGATAAGGGTTTTCACCCCAATCAAGTTTAAATGGATTTAATTTATAAAGATAAACACAGCTTTTAAGTGGTCTGCCTGAATAACACAATAGAATCCATTTCTGATTATTTTCTATATATTCATTAGGAAGTTTAATTTGATTTTTACTAAGCAAATAAAACATCAATATTTCTTCCAGAAAAAAGTTCACTTGATTTTCTCCCATTTCTCTACCAAAAACCTTACAATCTTGTTCAATATACTTTTGAAAAGTAATGTCTTCTTTATATATTTTTTTTAATTTAGCAAAAAGTTGGTTGAAATCCTTTGTTCCAACATACAACTGATTCCAAACCATATAATTAAAAGCATGTTGGATTTGAAATTCAATATTATTTTTTTCAATCAACTTGTGTGTACTATTCCGATGACCAATAACCTCATTCATAAAACTATTTTTAAGTTCAGGAGCTGGTTTGTCACTGTAAAGATAAAGGAAGTCAGAATATATAAAATTTAAACCCACAAGTGGTTTTGATATTTTGGAAGGAGAAAAATGACGAATATCTTCTAAACATTTTTCCGCACTGTGTCTATTTTGCAACTTATTCATTGATAAACCAAACAAAAGCAACCCTTTTTCTCCGGGTAGTTTATTTATATCAAAAAATTCGTTGGGTTTTAGCGGTGAATTCATAAAAATTAATATAACACAAAATTCTAGACATGAAAAGCTAAACCAAATCTTTTGACTCATATTTTGAGAAGAGACTAGGGAGCGCGTCGGCGCGAGCTCAAGGAAAATTTTAGCAAAAATTTATCCGTGTCTCTTTGAAAAATATGAGCTCAAAATAGATTTGGTTTATTTATTCAAATACAACTCTTTATTCCTCTTATGCTCCTCAAAAGTTTTTGCATAATACATTTTGCCACTCTTACTTGAAAGGAAATACAGATAATCCGTGGCTATTGGGTTCAAAGCCGCAGTGATAGAATCCAAACCTGGATTGTTTATGGGGCCGGGTGGAAGTCCTTTATATTTATATGTGTTATACGGAGAATCTATTTTCAAATCTTTCAAAGTAAGTTCATAAGTATTTTTACCGTTTACATATGAAAAAGTAGAATCAACTTGCAACGGGATGCCTCTGGAAATCCTATTCCACAAAATACCGGCAACTATTCGTCTACTTTCTTCGGTAACAGCCTCACCCTCCAAAATTGAGGCCATAGTGATTATTTCTTCCAATGAGTGTGATGAATTCGCCAAACCAGGCACGCTTTCTATCTTATCTTTGAAAGTGCCCTTCATAAGTCCAATAATAGTATTGGGTCTCGCAATAAGCGGAACAAAGTAAGTGTCCGGAAATAAATACCCCTCGTCTTTTTTTGCTACATCTACAAAACTTTCTTTATTAAAATTAATTAAACTTTTCTCAAGATAATCTGCTATCTGAAAAACATTCCAACCTTCTGGTATAGTCACTTTTGCTACATCCAAACGAAATTGTCCTTCAACTAGGCGATAAGCCAAAACTCCAGGGCCGTCCTTTTTATTTAAAAGATAGTCACCAGCTATAACTCGCCTCTCTCCACCCAACAAAATAACATGAATACGGAATACTGCTGGATAACGAATAGCGCCAGTCCGATAAAGATTCTCTGCTATTGTCTGTAAGGATTCTCCTCTAGTTATAGTCACTATACTACCTAAAGGAAAGTTTTTTGGTGGCTGGTTTAAAAATACATATGTAAACAAAATGACTAAAGCTACCCCAAAAACGATGGCAACTTTTTTCTTATTCATCTTTTGTTCAAATAAATAAATTTTAATCCTCTCTATTTGAGTTTTTAGTAAATTTTTTTCTTCAGGCATTTATGTAACGGTAATTTTAAAGTGGAATATTTGCTGGAGCTTCACCCTTTCTAGATTCAATACGAGTAAACGTTGGTGTGGTTGAAACTTGTCCTGGGAAGTGGAATATTGTCGCCAACTCTTCTACGTTCAAAATAAAATGAGGACTCTTGAATGGTTTATAGAAATAAGCTCGTCTTTTATATGAATCTAGTTTTTCTTCTATTTCACCATATCTTTTCTTTGCACTTCTTTTCTTCCAAGCTAAAAATACATTACTATACCTTTCATCAGAACCTCTAGCCGGTTTGAAACCATTTAAATGAGAATTGAAATGAGTTATTCCACCAATAATCCCACCTATATTGGTTGGACTATAACTATCCTTCGGAGCGAAATAAACAGCTCTCATTCCAACATCAAAACCGTTTTTAGAAATACTACGACTCAATGCAGATACTGTCTCTTTCTCTACATCAGTTAACTGTCTTCCAGTTCCAGGTATAAGTTTACCCTCCTTATCCTTCTCACCCTTTGTACCTGCAATAATTTTCTCTATCTGTTCTTTTGCGGCCTCTTTCCACCTAAGATCTTTTTTCTCCCATCTGTCCCAGATGTCCTTGGGTCTGAAAGTCGTCCATATTTTTGCATTCGCCCAGTTTTTGGATGGGTCTTTTTCTTCAGCTTTGTGAGAACGAATTATTATTTGAATCCAAACTTGTTGATCGCGACCAAGATTTCCTAGAAACTCTATGAGAGGAGTTAATGGATCTATCTTGTATTCCTCTTTTGGATCTTTATCCATTCCATAATCCACATAAGTTTTTATCGGAAACACATCATCTTTTGTTAAATCAAACTCAGTACCCCAAAAAGTATATTTGTCTGTATCATAACTAACTGGCAAGGTGTAATCTGCAACCTCATGAACTTCGATACCTGGATATTGAGAATAAAGATTTGACTCGATAGTAGCTTTAAAACCTTTTCTTGTCCAAACATAAAAATGCACATTACCGTCAACTGCAACTATTTCGAGTGAAAAATGAGCTCTGACTTTACCTTCCCAATATTTTTCAAACCAATTTTTTTCTCCAGCTGTTTGATACAAAGAAGCAATAAAAAATTCTGCCGCTTTCGGAGACTTAAAAATCTCTTTAGGTAACTTGATTTCCAATAGTAGATGAGTTTGTTTTTGCTGAAATGACTCTCTGACATACAATACCCACATATCCCACAAAACATAAAGTAAAATTCCCGTAATCCAAATCGGAGAAGAATAATATAGTATGTTTAAAACTTTTATGACTTGCTCATTTGAAAAGAAAGAAATGTATATGTCGAACATGGCTTATATTATATCTAATAGATAATCAAAAAACCACCCGACAGGTGGTTTTTTGATTAAGCGATACTGTATTTACCGTCTTTGGACTTTTTAAAGAATTTTGGATTCTGAAGGTTTACCATAATAGTGTTCTCCTTTACATATCTCTCCTTCAAAACTTTCTTTATTATCTCATCTTTTGTTAGTGGACCATTTTTCTCTATAACTGTCTTGATAACATCCTTAACAACTCCACTCATATATCCCCACTCTGAAAGAGCATACAAACCTCTTCCAACCAAAACAAATCTAGGGTCTTTTATAAGCTCGTTGTGAGTAGTCGCGACATGAGCTTTTTTCTTGAACAACTCTGTGATCAGTTTTGCAACTTCTCTAAAGTGTATTGGTGATCCATGTCGTCTAATAACCAAGTATGCATAATCTCTCATTCCCTTGGCATTTATGTTAGAAGAGCCAGTTTTACCCCATTCACCCAAAGGGTTTTTGTCTATGAGTTTAGAGAGGGTCAGCCATCTCTTTGCTATTTCTTGATTTTTGTATTTATCAGAAACATCTTTTATGTGTTCTAGAAACTTATCTACCATGTCAGACTCCAGAAGTATTTCATCGTCTGAAAGTGTTGAATAAAGAGTTCTGAGAGAGGTGTGTATCTTTTTTGCCAACTCCTTGTCTACAATCCATCGATGCTTAAACTCTGTGTCCTCTTTTTCTTTTGTAAAATCTTCACCAACAACAAGAAGGAAGTGAATTTGGTTTTGAGTACTCTTATCTTTTGAAAGATGCTTTAGCAAACCCTCTTCTGAAACAACCGCACCCAAGTCTGCGATAATAGCCCTAAGCTCGTCGAAAACCGCCTTCTCTTTTGCGCATTCCTTTGACTTTCTTATGTTTATAATAGAATAGTTTTCGATCTGTCGCACTCTTTCACGAGTGATCTTGTATTTTTTGCCAATAGCCTCAAGAGTCATCCTCTTTGTATCTTTACCCAATCCAAAACGAGAAACGATAACGTCCTGCGATCTATCACCCAAAACAGATAGTAATTTTTTTACTACTTGTTTAGGTTTAAATGTTATTGGTGTTTTTTCAGTCATATTATGTCGACTATTTTACTTAAAATTGGCTAAATATTGTCATTTAGGACCAACGAATGTTCCCTATTTGTAGCATTATAGGCCAAAATAGTCAAGCCTTGACCGATTCCCCTCTAGATAATCTACTCCACAACAAAGTTAATAAGTTTGTTTGGAATATATATAACTTTTTTTATCTCTCTATTTAGTAACCACTTTTCTACATCAGGTAAATTTTTAACTTGTTTTACAACTTCCACCTCTTTTAGATTTTTCTCTAGTACGCATTCTGCCCGAACTTTGTTATTTATCTGAATAACGATTTTCGCTGTAAATTCCTCCATTTTCTTAGGATCCGGTTTCGGCCATGATTCCAAACTCAATAGCTTTTTATTACCAAAATTTTTCCATATTTCCTCTGTTATATGTGGTGCAAAAGGTGACAAAATCCTTAGCAACATTTCAAAATCTTTCTTATTTATTTTTTCCTGCTTATCCATCTCGTTAACAAGTATCATCATACTTGAGACAGCAGTGTTGAAGGACATGCTTTCTATATCTTCTGTGACTTTCTTTACTGTTTTATGTAAAACAACTTCAAATTTTATGTACTCTTTTTTTATAAACTCCAAATGCTCCCCTTTTGGTAGAGGTGTTTTGTCGTTTAGTATTTTGTCAGACAGTCTCCAGACTTTTTCTAAAAATCTCCTGACTCCATAAATATTGTCTTCACTCCAAGCTACAGACTGATCAAAAGGACCCATGAACATCTCGTACATACGTAGAGTATCTGCCCCAAAATCTTTTATTATCAAGTTCGGATTTATAACATTTCCAAATCTCTTAGACATTTTTCTTCCGTCAGAAGCTATTATTAGTCCTACATTTTGAAGTTTTCTAAATGGCTCCTTATTTACTACAACACCTATATCAAACAAGAACTTATGCCAGAATCTTGCGTAAATAAGATGCCTAGTCGCATGTTCCGCACCGCCGACATACAAATCAACCTCATTCCAATATTTTTCTTTCTTCTTATCAACCAGAGCTTTCTTATTGTGAGGATCCATGTAACGCAAGTAATACCAAGAAGAACCAGCCCATTGTGGCATGGTATTATTTTCTCTTTTCAATATTTTTTTACCAACTTTTACGTTTATCCATTTAGTTATGTTAGCCAAAGGAGATTCCGCTTCACCAGTAGGCTCGTAAGATTTAACTTTAGGCAATTTAGCTGGCAAATCCTTCTCCTTCAAAGGAACTATAGTTTCACCGTCGCGAAGTACAGGTATCGGTTCTCCCCAATATCTCTGACGACTGAAAACCCAGTCACGGAGTTTGTATTTTGTGACTAGCTTACCCTTCACATATCTTAGGATTTCACTTTTTGCTTTTTCTGCCGGCATTTGATCGAACTGACCAGAGTTAACCAAGTGTCCGTTAGAAACAACTTCCTTAATTCCTAAATTATATTTTTTTGCAAAAGCCATATCCCTCTCATCGTGAGCAGGAACAGCCATAATAGCTCCAGTTCCGTACGAAGCTAGAACATAATCTGCAATCCAAACAGGAACTAGTTCTCGTGTGGCTGGATTGGTGGCGTGAACACCTTTTATTTCTACTCCGGTTTTATCTTTATCGTCTTTTGTTCTGTCTATCTCTGTTTTATTTTTAACTTCATCGATATAACTTTTAACTTCTTCTTTGTTTTCAATCTGAGACCATATTTTCTGAATAAGCTCGTGTTCTGGAGCTAGCACCATATAAGTTACTCCGAAAATTGTGTCCGGTCTTGTGGTAAATACTTTTATCCTTTCACCACTTCGAAACACATCAAAATCAATCTCTGCGCCTTCAGATTTTCCTATCCAGTTTCTCTGACTCTCTTTGATAGATTCAGGCCAGTCCAAGTCATCCAAATCCGATAAGAGTCTCTCTGCATAATCTGTAATTTTCAAAACCCACTGACGGATCGGCTTCTTTTCAACTACAGCCCCACATCTTTCACATTTTCCGGATTCTACGTCTTCGTTGGCCAAAATAGTTTTATCAACAGGACACCAGTTTACCGGCTCGTTAGATTCATAAGCCAAACCTTTCTCCAAAAGTTTCAAGAAAATCCATTGAGTCCATTTGTAGAATTTTGGATCTGTTGTGTTCACTTCTCTTGACCAGTCATAGTCTAGACCGATAAGCTCCAACTGCTTTTTAAAAGTAGCTACATTTTTCTTTACCGAAACTTCTGGGTTTGTCTTTGTTTTGATCGCATAGTTTTCAGCAGGTAAACCAAAAGCATCAAAACCCATCGGGTGAAGCACATTAAAACCCTGCATGCGTCTCATACGAGATATGATATCTGTTGCAATGTATCCTTTTGGATGACCAACATGAAGACCTTCTCCAGAGGGATAAGGAAACATGTCTAAAACGTAATACTTTTTCTTTTTTGACCCATCTGCCGTCTTAAAAGCCTTCTTTTTCGTCCATTCCTTCTGCCATCTCTTTTCTATCTCCAAATGGTTGTAGTCTTTCTTCATATACCCAATACTAACCAAAAAAACTTCTTAATGCAAAAACACTCCATGTTTCTGGAGTGTTTTTGGAAATCTAGAATTTAGGATTTGGAAACAAACTCGGATTGATCTTTTGTTGGAAACAATAAGCTCCGGCTGGATGAGTCCAGGTAGTATCTTGATAAGGGTATGACACAGCATTGTTGCCATTTCTCGTATCTGTGGATTTATTAAACTCTGCGCAGACTTCATATGTGGTATTGCCAGTTTTGGTATAAGTATACTGTTTTTGAGTTTGGGGATCTATTTTTCTAATTCCATAATTCAAAGTTTCAATTTCCGCAAAATCTTTCGGTAATGTGTTTTTTGTAGAGTAATAATTTTCTACAGCACTGTTGATCATGACAAGATCGTTTACTTTTTGATCATCATATTTATATAGTTTCTGTGTTGCTGGAGAACCCAAGATAGCAAAACCCCAAACTATAGAGCCAACAACCGCAACTAGAGCAACAACTCTCCAAACATTCCTTGAAAATGGAGTAAGTCTGTCTCTGATATCAGAAATATAGTAAGTAAACACCCCTACTGCAACGACAAGTAGCACAAGTACCTTAAGTAGGAACCCAGTTGTTAGTTCTTGTCCGTCAATAAAGTAATACAAAACTGTTATGAGGTCACCGGCTATTACAAGACCAGCAATAAGCAAAGTCGCATAAGTTAACCACTTATGAATACTGCTGTTTCTTTTCTCTGGCTCAGAAACATAGTCATTTCCTATAATCCACATTAGTAGAATAAAAATAGGAAAAAATATAACTAATATAGCTACTGGCCAAGATATTGAACTACTAACAACTGAAGTGTAACCATTTACTATCTGAGGGTAAGCATTGTTTATTATTGTAAACAAAAGACTTATTAGACTCCCAACTACAGTGTACAGCGAAATAGTCGCCCCTAGATTTAGGAAAAAATCTCTTGCATTACTTTTTGATTGTGGATTCATAAAATTACTTAATATTAGTAACTACTCTGTTGTCGTTCCATCAAACTCTGCCTCGTTCGCAATAGCTTCTGCTTTTGTTGCTCTCAATACTCCATCCTTATGATGAGCTGGAGAGTATATTGTGTAGAATCTTAGAGGTTCTGTCCCAGTGTTAATAACATTATGTTCTGTACCTTTAGGTACTACAACAGCATCGCCGTCAGAAACCTCGTATTCTGTTGATCCAACTATAGCTTTACCCATACCAGTTTCAAAACGGAAAAATTGATCGTTGTCTGGATGCACCTCACTACCAATATCTTCTCCTGGAAGAAGTGACATCAGAACTAACTGACTTTGTTCTCCTGTATAAAGAACCTTTCTAAAATTTGTATTTTCTTCTGTTAATGTTTCAATATTTGCTTTGTATCCTTTTTTCATATTGACCATTATAACATAAATTTCTAATTATTTGATGAAGATTGAGGAATTCGAAAACAGTCACTTTAAAGCATTATTATGTAACTTTTGTAATAAAAACCATCCCTGCTCTTGCGGAGCAGGGATACGTTCAGTTCCTCATATTACGAGGCAAAAAAATTGGATGACTTTCGACGACATCACCCAGGCCATCGAAATAGTCATCTTCCTCTTTTTCCTTTCTTTGTCGCTCTTTGAGAAGTTCCTCTTTAGCTTTTTCACCAAGCCTCAATTCCTTAAATTCTTTAAGTGTCATTGTCAGCCTCCTAATATAAAAATAACATTATTAAATTCGGAATTCAATAACATCGCCATCCTTCACTACATATTCTTTACCTTCAGTTCTCACCTGTCCCTTCTCACGAGCTACCGCATAGAATCCAGAAGAAAGTAAATCGTCACAATGCACGACCTCCGCACGAATAAATTTATCTTTAAAATCAGTGTGTATTGCTGTTCCAGCCAAAGGAGCAGTCCAGCCTCTTTTTATTGTCCAAGCACGTGTTTCATCTTTACCAGTAGTAAAATACGTAATCAAATCCAAAGTTTCATAACTTTTTCTTATCAAATCATCAAAACCCTTTTCAAAAACCGGATCAATCTCAACATATGGTCCCGGTATTTTATCTTTAACATCTAGTTTATTATCGGACATTCCAGAAGTATTCAAAGCGTACAAGATAGGTTTAGCAGACAAAAGATGCATTCCCTTTACTACAGCTTTTTCTTTTTCTTCTAAATCAATAGTATTGGCCATCTTTCCACTTTTCAGAACTTCCAATACTTTGTTCAAAGTATCATGTTCAAAAATAGCATCCTTTTTTCCAGCTTTAACTTCCTTCTGCAAATTCCCAATACGTTTTGAAACGGTTTCAGTGTCAGCAAGTATAAGTTCAAAATTTATAACATCTATATCAGAAAGTGGATTGACTTCCCCATGCACATGAATAATATCCTTATCCTCAAAAACTCGAACCATCTCTAGTATGGCATCCACCTCTCGGATGTTTGAAAGAAATTTATTTCCTAGACCTTCGCCTTCACTAGCACCTTTTACCAGCCCTGCGATATCAACAAACTCTATAACAGCAGAAACTGTTTTTTCTGAACTACTTAGTTTACTCAAAGCATCTAGACGTTCATCAGGCACAGGCACAATACCAACTGACGGATCTATAGTACAAAAAGGATAGTTTTCCGCAGGAACAGACTTTTTTGTAAGTGCATTAAAAAGCGTGGATTTACCAACGTTTGGAAGGCCAACAATGCCGATGGATAGACTCATGAACAAACTTTAACAAAAAACGTTAAAATTAGCCAGATTGTTTACTTGACATTATATGCTAATAGGTGTATAATTCGTTCAGAGGAGGGCCGCCAATGGCCAGACAAGAGATCACATCTCAGGAGCGTCAGGATGCATTCCTGCACTGGCGCCAGCATGAAGAATCACTTCGCAAGAACGGAGGAGTTTCCGAGAAGGATCTCCGACTGCTAGCGATGATGACCCAACCGAACTGCTTCGGATACGACCTCGAGAAAGGTGAGGTCATCGGGATCGGACCCGAAGCGAAGTGGGATCTCCTGGAGATCCTGAAGCAGAGCGGTGAAGCCAGTCTCGATGTCTGCATGCGCCTTGCTGGCGTGAGCGACGCCGAGATGACACAGTTGAATCGCGAGATCGAACTGCATGGAGCAGGCATCGATCCGTCGAACATTGTGGTGGTCGAAGAGTACGATCTAATGAAGAGGATGTCGCCAGAGGAAATGGACATCCAAATCGACCGTCTTAATCGTCGATTGAGACTCCGCTAGCACAACATCGGGGAGACATCACGTCTCCCCGTCCTATCAAAGCAATTAAGAAATAATTTTGATTTATTTGATGGGACGATTTTGTCCCCAAGTTCTTTGAGGTAAATATGAAAGTAATTCTCGCTGTTAACCACCATGAGCGGGGAGGTCTCCGCTTCGGCAGGGCCATGGAAGTGCCATCAGCCATGCTACAGAAAGGACAGAGGATTTTCTTGGTGATCAATGGTCATCGGGAGGGGGTCGTCGTAGATGAGGTAGACTACTATGAGGAAGGAGTGGCCCTCGTCCACTGCATGATGGAACATCCCATCTACAGAGGAATCACAGCAAGATCGACAGAAAGTTGGGACGACCTGGTCACCTGGTTTCAAGCAGACCCAAACTGGAAACAGTACGGGGTCTACTTCGAAACAGACGCCGACCTTCCCGACGGACCCATGGACGAGGAGGTGCTCGCCCTACTGAAGGGTTGATCACCTCATGCCTGGACCGCTTTGCGCTTGCGCACGGCGGTCTCTTTTTTACATTAGCCCTTTTAGCTCTGCTTCGTGTTTTTTTACCACAGCCATTGTAGCGTCCATTTGGCTTTTACCTTTTTTCATTTCCTCCTGAACTTCTAAACCAATTTTTTGGAAAAAATCTGGATTCTTTTCTATCATATTAAAAATCTTGTCCTGTTCGGCTTGTGGTACTCCTTTCATTTGTGAAGCGAGCATTTTCTTCATTAAAAAAGTTTTCATTGACATAGCGATTGCTATTATACAGTTGGTTTTTAAAATAGTCCAACTCGGGACTTTCAACTTTTTTGTAAAAAAAATATGTTACAATAAATACATGCGTAGAAGCAAAAAAGGTGTGTACCGAAAATACATCTTACTTACAATTCTATCTGTATTCATATTAAGTCTAGGAGTTACGATAAAGTTCTACAACTTGGACTTTTCTATCCTGACAAACATTTCTTTTTACGAAAACATAGCCAATCCATCTGTTCGCATAATAAAAATCAATGAAGGTCTTCGAAAAGAAGAGATAGCCAAGATCATGGGTGACAAACTTGGCTGGGACGAAGGTCAAAAAGAAGAGTTCTTGAACGCTCACTTAGCCCTAAACCGCGACAACTTGGAGGGTTACTACTTCCCTAAAACATACATGATTCAAAAAGACGAAGATCCAGTCGTTGTCAGCAACACCATGTTCCGAGAATTCACAAAAGCGACAACAAAAATAAATAAACCAAAGATGACAAACATCATCAACCAAGAAACAGCTGTGAAAATAGCCTCTATTATTCAAAGAGAAGCTTCTGGAAAAAGCGACATGAAACTGATCTCTGGAATTATTTGGAATCGTATTTTTAGTGGAATGAAACTTCAGATGGACGCTACTCTACAATACGCCAAAGGCACTGAACAAAACGGTTGGTGGACAACTGTTAACCCAAAAGACAAACAAATCGACTCCCCTTACAACACGTACCTTTACGAGGACCTTCCACCAAGTCCTATCGCCAATCCAGGCATAGCTGCACTAGACGCTGCCTACAATCCCCAAAAAACTTCTTGTCTGTATTATATCCACGACAGTAAAAGAAAAATCCACTGTGCCAAAACATACGAAGAGCACAAGAAAAATATAGATAAATATTACTAAAACGAAAACCGGCACCATATAGGTAACCGGTTCTGGACCACATCAGATTTGTGGAAAGAAACCTGCTGTGTTCGGATACTTGCTACCAGTAGCGAGTACATTTTGTACGGTCTCAAAGAACACGAGGAGCGTGTTCTCGAGTCCCGTAAATAACTTTGGGACTAGGAACTTGAGTATGATAATCAGCAATCCCCAACCAAAAACTGAAAGTATTTTCATACTTTTATATTTTAAAGGGTGAGCAACGTTGTATGGACTAGATACAACGCGCTGGCGGTGTTGATTACCAGACTGCCCCCCTCTTCACTTTTCGCCAAGCTGACGGAAAATGAAGAAAAGAGGTTCCGATAGAGTTTTCAATGTTCAATCTTACACCAATACTGTAACACACAAAGAAATTTTCTGCAAACAAAAAGACTATCGAGTGATAGTCATTTTTGTTTAACTAATTTGGAAACTAAGGAGTCTTTACTGGATAGCTGACTTCTCTATAGTTGCCTTTGTTTTAAGTGAGGCAATAAGAGCGTTAACCAAAACTTGTTGTTTGTTAGTTGTTATCTGTTGCTTTATTTGATCTGAAACTTCTTTCAAAGCAGGAGCTTTTGCTTGTCCTTTTACATTATCATCATAGAACTTCTTTATTTCTGCATCTGTTACTGTAACTGAAGCTGTATCTATGTTTTTCAAAAGATAAGCTTGAACTGCTATTTGCTTTGCAAGATTCTCTCTCAACTGTGCCTCTGTTAGTTTTGCTGTTTCTAGTTGAGTTTTTAGCTTATCTGCTCCACCTAGTTGAGTAACGATAGCTTGGAATTGCTTTTCTACTTCCTCAGGACTAGCTGTTATGCCAGACTTTTCGATTTCTTGTTTTACAAGCTCGTTGTTAATAAGATCATCAAGAACTTGTGTTTTTATTTGTGCCAAGTTTTCTGTCTTTTCTGTATCAACACCTTGTGTCTTCAATGTTGAAATAGTTGAAGCTAGTTGTGATTCATAAGTTGCCTTTGTGATTTCTATACCATTAACTTTCGCTACTGTTTCTGTCTTTGTAGCAACTGCTGTTTCCTTTGGTCCCTTTTTGAAACCGTATACAGCTACACCCGCAACAACTAGTACAACCAAAACTATACCAATTATCTTATCTCTGTTCATTATTTTTTTAGCTTAATTCTATTAATTAAAGATGCTTCCTAGAATTCTATCACATGCCAAAAATATCTGCCACAAGATGCGCAAGAATCATGTGTGTTATTTTTTATAACAAAATGCCACCTAAAGTTCAGGTG
>JBEBJP010000010.1:0-22832 GCA_040079825.1 Parcubacteria group bacterium | reverse complement strand
TATGTACTTAAACAAAGCAATGGTTATCGGGAACCTTACTCGAGATCCAGAAATTAAGGCGCTACCGTCAGGAATCAAAGTGGCAAGTTTCTCTGTTGCTACAAACCGAGTTTGGAAAGACAAAAACGGTGTAAAACAAGAAAATGTAGACTTTCACAACGTAGTGGTATTTGGAAAACAAGCAGAGATTGTTGGACAGTACATGAAAAAGGGAAGTTCTATATTGGTTGAGGGACGAATGCAAACAAGAAGTTGGGATGATGCTGGTGGTGTTAAAAAATACCGAACAGAAATCATCGCTGACAGAATCCAGTTTGGTCCAAGAAAGGAGGGTGGGGCAGGAGGCTATTCTCCAGCTGAGCCAGCTCAAGATGACAGTAAGAAAGCTTTGGATACTATTGAATACCCAGAGGAAGAGATAAACCCAGAGGACATTCCCTTTTAATTCCAAATTTTGACAATTTCTTCGTTGAAAGCCTCTCGAAAACTCTCACTGTACTACTAGTACACCTCGAGTTTTCTCAAGACTTTCGCCTCGAACTTGCCTAAAATTTGAAATTAAAACTGAAAGTTAAAAAATTAAAATTATAAAATAAATTATTAAAATGAATTCTAAAAAGTGTTACTTTACTGAGAACAATATAAAATACATCGATTTCAAGGATGTTGATTTGTTGAAGAAATTCTTAAATCCTCATGCTCGAATCATTTCTCGAAAGAGAACAGGTGTTACTGCAAAGCACCAGAGAAATTTAGCTAATGCTGTAAAGCGAGCTAGATTCATGGGGCTGTTACCATTCGTTAGTAGGTAAACTTCCAAGTTTGACCTATCTCATCTGCTAAAGACAAAAACCAATTCCGTCACTGTAAGACATGTGCACCTTCGGAATTGGTTTCTGTTTTATCCATAGACTCGACCAAAAAAACTCTGAGATTCTTTGTGTGGAACATTTACAATATAATATTGACATACATTATAAAACATAGTACTATACTCGGCAGTTGTTCCTTGACAGGAGACTCGCTAGAGTAATTTCACTCTGGTGTTTTAAAGGAGGTGTGTGATGCAGACTCAATCACGAGTTGCCCCACATGCTGCCGACAAGACTCCGCAACAGGCTGAAGAGCCGAAGGCGACGTTGCGTCAGGTGTCAGAACTCGTCGGTCTTGTCGATCGCGGAAAGATTTCGCGTCAGTACATGCAGGACTTTCTGCGTTTTCGACTGGGCAGCAATTCTGTCGAGACACGCGTTGCTCCTGCGGATAACGAGCTTCTCAACAAGATTGAATCATCCGCACGGGAACATTTTCCGGGTCAGGTGAATGAAATCCTGGAGGTCGTTGCTCCCTGGTGTGATGCAAATCTCAGCATGGAGTTCAGCCGGCCTTCGCCAGATGATAGGTTTGGGATTCGGCGGGCTGCCGGAGTGGAGACTGTGCGTCTTGCTCACGAAGCACTGGTAGGTTGGTACCCCTATAGGACCACGGTCGAACTGGTTCAGCTCGACCCTGAGTACGCCACCGATCCTAAAATCGGCGACAGGGTTTGTCACTGTCGTGATCTTGCTTCGATGGTGTTGGCTGAGCGCATGTTTACTAAGCAATTTGAGACCGTGTGTCTTGCCGATCATCGACTTGATAAGGGTATCGGAACGCTGGGTCTTTATGAGGTTTTCAAGCATGTCAGACATGCAATGTTCATGACTGGAGCGTGCAAACATCAGCTTCTGAGAGGCTTCGAGATCGAGCGGATCGGTGGTAGTATCTTGGAGGCACTCTATCGGGCGGTGGCCTTTGCGGTTATCGGCGACGAGGAGAAGCTTGAGATTGTTCAGAAATTCTTGAGCTTTCAGCGAAGCGGAACGCCGATCGTCGCTGTTGGCGACACCACCTTCGTTTTGACGGCGCCTTACAGTCGGTGAGTCTCCTGCAAGTGCTCGGTTTTCCAAAATGGAAGACTGGGCACTTTCTCATATAGATAATCTAAAATCCATATAATTTTTATTACCAGAAGATTAAGATATTATAGAGGCAAAACATAGAGAGTGTATTATTCATAGAAATTCTTTATTAGAAACATCAGCTACTAGTTTGAATGGTGTAAATGGCGAAAGGGGAATTATCCAATTCATATTTATATATTTAGTGTATAAAAAATCCTCCAATCGGAGGATTTTTTATTATCTGAAAGTATAATTATAAATTTAAAAACTGTTACCGCCTACTCGTTCGGCATATTCACCAGTTTCAGAGTTTACTCGTACTATTTCTCCTTCTTTTATAAACATTGGAACTTGGATTTCTACTCCAGTTTCTAATGTAACCATCTTTGTTCCACCTTGAGCCGTGTTACCCTTTACTGCAGGATGAGCTTCTGTAACTTTCAATTCTACTTTGATCGGCATTTTTACACCAATAGTTTTTTCTTCAAAAGAAAGAACTTGGATTATAGAGTCTTTTTTTAGGAATTTACTTTGATTTCCTAGAGTACTTTCATCTATTTTGAATCTGTCTGATGGATCTTCTGGATCGCAAAACCAGAATTCACCTCGGTTACTGTATAGGAACTTTGCATCTTTTTGATCAATCTCTGCTTCTTCCACCTTTTCAGATACGTGGAAAGACTGTTCTGTTACTTTGCCTGTAATAAGGTTTTTTAGTTTTGTTGCATTTACAGGTTTTCTTTGTTGTTTTCGGAAGACGTGAGAGGTGAGTACTTCCCAAGGTTCTCCGTTAAAAACGATATATTTTCGCTCTGTTATTTCACTATAATCTAGCATTGCCATATGAGTTTTAAATTAAGGTAACAGAGGAAATAATAGCCTATTTAGGTCAAAAAATCTATGATTGACATATAAACTGAAAGGTGATATAATGTGTGTGAAGTTCTTTAAAATCTAACTTGCAAGTCGCCATAGCTGAAAGTGCCTTATCCAGAGATACTGGAGCGGGCTTTCCCAGCTATGGCGACATACAGTCACCCTCTGGCACATAAGGAGACAGAAATGGGAAAAGCCATCGCTATTGGTCAGTCCCTGAACCTGTTCTCGGTCCTCGCGAACAACGCGGACTGGGACAGTCTGGACGTCGACACCATCCAGCGTATCATTAACGATCCCCGTCAGGCAGGACAGCAGTTCACTGCGTTCCTGCGGAATGGCGGAAAGGTCATCGTTGGCGAGCCGAAGGTCGTCACCATCAACCGCAACCGCTTCAACCCGAAGAAGTTCATCGGGGATGGCTGGTCCATCCTCAACGACGAGACGGACGCTCGCTCCATCGCACTCACCGAGTTGGACCTCACCAAGGTCCAGCACGTCACAGAGCTGCGCGACGGCGAGACCTACGTCAAGGGCGAGGAGAAGCTGAAGCGTCTCAAGTCGTCGGATTACATCCGACTGGACGCCGACATCTTCCTCACGTTCTGGGAGAACCAGCACCACATTCCCGAGTCGTGGAAAGAGAAGGTGAGCGGCAACACAAGGTTCATCTACTTTGATGGTACGGTCCTTCGGGGCTCGGACGGTAACCGTTACGTTCTGTGCCTGTACTGGGGTGACGGTGCGTGGTACTGGCACGTCTACTGGCTGGGCAACGGCTGGTACGACAACGATCCGTCTGCCGTTCTCGCAAGTTAGTACTTGGGCTTTGGTCACTGGGACCTCTTGGAACCTTTGTCCTCGGACCCTGCATCTGCTTACACAGAGATGCAGGGTCTTTTCGTATGTTAAAATAAAAAGCGGTATTAGGTGAATATCAGTGCGTGTTTACGGATGCGTACCACCGAACCCAGTATCCTTACATCCAGAGTATTTGAGATTACGGTTTCAGATAGCGTGGTGTATTTCAGCCTCCTCAACTTTTTCAGATACGTGGAAAGACTGTTCTGTTACTTTGCCTGTAATAAGGTTTTTTAGTTTTGTTGCATTTACAGGTTTTCTTTGTTGTTTTCGGAAGACGTGAGAGGTGAGTACTTCCCAAGGTTCACCGTTAAAAACGATATATTTTCGTTCTGTTATTTCACTATAATCTAGCATTGACATATGTCTTTGTTTTTAGGTTTAAAGTAAAAATATAGCCTATTTAAGCCAAAAAATCTAGGATTGACAATTTTAATATTTAGTGTATATTATTTGATGGAGGGCTGAAATGAACACAAGGAAGTTTCGGGCGGGGGTGGTCATCTCCTTCATGGGCGGAGGATTGATGTTCGCAACAACATCTGTTCTTGCCTGGGGAACATGCTTTGTCGTGTTTCTCTATGGCATTAAACTTATTGCCTGGGAGGTCACCTCACAATAAACAACCGGCCGGTAGCCGAGACGCAGAGCCGTCTCGAGCTCGAGCCGGTTTTCTGCTACCAAAAAATCTCGTTGAGTAATGAATTTTTCTAGTATCTACGGAACCTGCGAAAGAGTGAGTAGAAAGAAAATTTTCAGCAGAAAATTATTCTGTTACTAGAAAAATTCATTATGAGAAAGAGATTTTATAACTATTCTTCGGCAGACTCACTTTCACCACCACTACTTGCCACCACAGATCCACCGTTTTTAGAAAGTCCTGCGCGGATGTCTTTCAGTATCGCTTCGGCGATTTTTTTGTTTGCTTTATCCTTTAGGAACTGACGAGTTGCGTCATATCCACGACCCAACTTTTCTTCACCGTATGAGTATGAAGTTCCAGATTTGGAAATAACTCCCATTTTTTCACCGAGGGCGATAAGTTCACCTTCGCGAGAGATACCTTCGTTGTACATGAGGTCGAACTCTGTTTGTTTGAAAGGAGCGGCGACTTTGTTTTTTACGACTTTTACACGAATACGACCCCCCATGATTTCTTCACCTTTCTTTATTTGAGCGATACGTCGGATATCTATACGAACAGAAGTGTAAAATTTCAAAGCTTTTCCGCCCGGAGTTGTTTCTGGGTTTCCGAACATAACACCTATCTGCATTCGGATTTGGTTTATAAAAATAACAATCGTCTTTGACTTTGCGACAATAGCTGTAAGTTTGCGGAGTGCTTGTGACATTAGGCGAGCTTGCTTTCCAACATGGTGAGCTCCCATGTCACCCTCGATCTCATCCTTTGGAGTAAGAGCTGCCACAGAGTCGATAACAATAACATCTAGTTTTCCTGAACGCACAAGTGACTCTACTATTTCAAGTGCTTGTTCACCGTTGTCTGGTTGAGAGATAAGTAGTTGGTTTATGTTAACTCCAAGTCTTTGTGCGTATTCAGGGTCCATCGCATGTTCAGCATCAATAAATGCACAGACACCTCCTTTCTTTTGTGCTTCTGCAACTACATGTAGGGAAAGAGTCGTCTTACCAGAAGACTCTGGTCCAAATATCTCGATTATTCTTCCGCGAGGTAGACCGCCTACTCCTAGCGCTGCGTCCAAGCCTATAGATCCTGTAGATATAGCATTTACATCTACATGAGGTTTGTCTCCAAGCATCATAATAGAGTCGTCACCGAATTTCGTTCGTATCTCTCGGAGGGTGTTTTCAACGTTTGCTGTACCAACTTCTTCTTTTTCTGGTTTGGGTGTTTTTTTCTTTTGCATATATGTTTTAATTACAAATCTCTTCTTCTAAAATATTTTTAGAAACCGCATAAACTCTGGTGAGTTTTGCTTGTCTCGACAATCTAAGAAAACAATCTTCCTCATTCCAGAGCCTTCTCGCAAACTCGCTTCGCTCAAACAGTGCTTCAGGCTTCTTCTCATTCGTCGTTGTTTTCTAAATTGTCTGCGAGAGTTTCTAAAAATATTTTCTAGAAGAAATTTTGTACTGTTAATATTCTTTCAATATCAGTTCTAGTCTTTTTTCTCGATAGGTTTTAAACTTATCTTTTGCATCTAGTTTGATTATATTATACCCGGGGGACAGTAGCAATTTTTCTTTGAAGTAACCATCTTTGTCAGTAAAGATAGGTCTATCGTTTAGGTTGAGATAGGAGATATTACGAGCACGACCTTCTATTTCAATAAGGGTTTGGTTGTACGTAGAGCCATTTTGGGGGGTATATATCTCTATTATTGGTCCAGAAATGAGTTTCTGAGCCTGAAAAAGGGAATATCCCACGATTATAAAACCGAGTAGGGAAAGGAGAACAGTTTTTAATACAGATTTGGCATTTCTATTCATTTTGTAAATTTAGAACTTAACTTAAGTGGGAATTATTAGTAGTGTCGTTTTCTACGTCACTTTGGCCACCTGCTAGGACTTCTCTAGGTTTTGCTCCAGAACCTGGACCTATGATTCCACGTTCCTCGAGCATATCTATAAGTCTAGCTGCACGAGCATATCCAATACCTAGTTTTCTCTGTAAGTAGGATGTTGAAGCTTTGCCAGCTTCCATTACAGTTTGTTTTGCGTCTTCGTACAGATCATCTTCGTTTTCGATTCTTTCGTCTTCCAGAGTGGCCTCAAAAATATTATTTTTTCCATTAGAGCCATTTTCTCCTCCAGAAAGGTTAATTTCGCTAGGGATTTCATTGGCATAACTATCCACCAAGTATTTTACGACAGATTTTACTTCTCCTTCTGATATATATGCAGACTGAATACGTTGAGGTTGACTCATTTCTCCAGAAAGGTAAAGCATATCTCCAGCTCCCAAGAGTTTTTCAGCCCCACTCATATCCAATATCGTTCTAGAATCTATTTGTGAAGCTACTTGGAGTGCTATACGAGAAGGGATGTTTGCTTTGATAAGACCAGTAATAACATTTACGGAAGGTCTCTGGGTTGAAAGTATAAGATGAATTCCGACTGCACGAGACATTTGAGCTAGACGAACGATACCGGCTTCTAGTTCTCTAGGATAAGCCTGCATGATATCAGCCAATTCGTCTATAACGATGACTATATATGGCATTGTTTCAACTTGTTTGTCTTCAGGATCTGCTTTCCTGTTTTTCAGCTTCTTTATTTCGGGTTCAACAATGTTTTTGTGATAAGAAGAAATATTTTGTAATCCTTCTTGTTGTAAGATGTCGTATCTTCTATCCATTTCTTTTGCTGCCCATTTTAGAGCAAGAATAGTTTTCTTGGCATCTGTTATTACAGGGGTTAGAAGGTGAGGAATTTTGTTATACAAGGTTAACTCAACTCTCTTTGGGTCGATCATTATAAATTTTAGATTGTCAGGGGAGTTGCGATAAAGAAGAGAAGTTATAACAGTATGAATAGTTACGGATTTTCCAGAACCCGTTGCTCCGGCTATTAGAAGATGAGGTGCTTTTGCTAGATTACCAAAATACGACATACCAGAGATACCTTTTCCAAGGCACATCATGAGTGGCTTGTCGGTATTTTGGAAATCTGGAGAACCAAGAAGTGATCCAAGTCCAACAGTTGTTTTGGTACTGTTTGGGATTTCGATACCAACTAGAGATTTGCCTGGGATAGGTGCTTCTATACGTATTGGGTGTGCAGCTAGGGCCAAAGACAAGTCGTTCTGTAGTCCAACGATTCTGGAGAGCTTTACTCCTTCGGCTGGTTTAAGAGCATATCTGGTTATAGACGGACCAATAGATATTTCATCCATCTCCACGTTTATTCCAAAGTTGGCTAGGGTTCTTTTTATTATGTTTGAGTTTGCTTTTATGTCTCCAACACCAGGCTTTCCTCGGTCTACTTGAAGAAGAGAAAGTGGAGGGGGAGTAAATTCTTTGCCGTTTAGAGAGAAAGGACTGATACCCAATTCATCCTTCTTCTCTTCCCCACCAGAAACTTTTTTCTGCGCCATAACTGGTGCTTGAGATTCTGGGGTAGCCTTTTCTTCTTTAGTACTGAGTTGTAACTGTTCTGCGTTGGCGATGATTAGTTCGGGACCAGCATCTTCGGTTCCAGGAACAACTTCTTTTTTCTTGAATAGGGAAGTTATAAAAGTAAATCTAAGAGGTGCATCAAAAATAACGAGTAGGGATATTGTTATGAGTGCCAAAAGAATAATAATACTAAGTAGTGTATCAAAAAGAGATATTAGTGGTGCTGATATATAGTTTCCGATAAGTCCGCCTCTGCCAGAAAGTGTAATGTTAACGAACGAAAGTGCTGATACGAAAAACAAGACTCCTCCTATGCTGTGAGTTACTGCTAACTTTTTATGAAGTGATCTGAAAAAAGATACACACAATATAAAGAATAGTATGGGTAAGAGATAGTAGCCTATACCAAACAAATAATGGAATATTCCATAAGTTCCACGTCCCACAAAACCTGCCTTATCAATAGGTCCAGATGAGAGAATTAAAAACACACTGAAAACAAAAAAAACAACTGCGATGATAGCTCTTAGGGTTTCTTCTTGTAAATATTTTGGGGAGACTTCAGTATCAGAATCTTTTCTTTTTTCTTTCTTGATATCTTTTTTATCTTTGCGTGACATACTAGCTTATTTTAACAGAATTCATAACAATTCCAAAACATTTTGCGGTAAAACTTTCCCAAAAGTTATATAAAAATATGTGGTTTTGTGTGAGTCTGGGAAAGGATGGAGAGAGGCTCTGAGTTCTGTGTTTTATAGTTTTTTGGGTTTTAAGTCCAAACTTGCAAGCGTGTCTTTGACTAGTATATAATAAGGACAAGGTATTGACATTATATAAGACATTTGGCATTGTATAGGACAACATAACTCTTGTCCTATACAAAAAGACATAGGTATATAAGACACAAAATCTAAACAAAATGGACCAGGAAAGGAAAAACCAAAATGACTTATCTCATAATATAGCAGACCCAGTATCGTTTTTCGGTAACGACTCTGGTTTTGTGTATATTTTTAAAAAGACAGAAAAACTAGCAACTGCTGTCTATATGGTTACGAGTTTACTGTCCGATAATGAACCTATGAAGTGGTCCTTGAGAAGAAAGGTTTCTGACCTTTTGTCTTTAGTTGTTAACTACAAGGACATACCCGAGTCAGCTCGTTTCGATTTTGTATACAATATAAAAACTTCAGTTTTAGAGATGACTTCTTTTTTGGAAACTCTGTCTCTGGGAGGCTCCATTTCTAAGATGAATTCTTCAGTTTTGAAGCAAGAATTTTTGAATCTAGTGAACTTTATGGACTCTGGTGCAAATGTTTCTGGAGACCTCTCTCGTCATGTGTTTTCTGATACTTTCTTTGATGTGCCAAAAATAGAAAAATCTGCCTTTAAGGACACCCCACAAAATCCTCATGCTAGTGCAGTTAATTCGTATTCATATTTGAGTATTCCGGCAAACCAAACAAGCCAAAGCACGAGAGATAACACTCCTAAGGAAAAGGATCTATTTAAGAGGTCAAACAGGCAGAACATTATCATAGGCTTATTGAAGAAAAAGAAGGAACTTACTATCAAGGATATAGCTCAGACCATAAAAGATTGTAGTGAAAAAACTATCCAAAGAGAACTTATTTCTCTTATAGGTTTAGGACTCCTAAAACGTACTGGAGAGAGGCGTTGGAGCAAGTATTCTCTGGTCCCAGAAAAGATAAACTCCTAGTCCGCTTTTGTTGACTTTTGACCCATTTTTTGAAATAATGGCACGATGGGTGAATGCGGTTTTTATGGCCGGTATTTTTCAATAAATAGGCCACATAATCGCAGTTATCCACACAGTGTGATTTGGAAGTATGACAAAGAGAATATATAATTGCTCATACATAGTGCTATCAAGCACTGTGTAATGTTACGGATATATTCCCGTCATAAATTTCAGAACGACTAGGTACTTTGACAATAAAATATGGATTCACAAAAAACACGGTATTTTATCGTGTGCTCTGCGTTACCGATTTTTTCCTTCACTCTGTTTTTCAGAAATTCAGTCTAAAATTCACCATCTATGTTTTTCAGTTTGTGTCGAATTTGTTTTTGTTTGTTCGGCTCTGCCTTCATGTGGAGATGTGAACAAATAAAAACAAAAAGCTTAACTGAAAAAATAGTATGTAAGCATGTTGGGGTTTTAAAAAAGCATCAACATGTTAAAGCATTATCAAGTAGTTAATCGTTTCCAAATGTTTTTCTCTAAAAATATTATTAGTAAAAATAGAGAAAGTCATTTTATTAAAAACATATATATGACATCAAAATCAACGATTGCAAAGTTGGCAGCTGGTGCTGTTGGATTGGCAATGACAGTTTCTGCATTTGTGCCTTCATTGGCTGGTGCACAATCTGCAACCGATCTACAAGCACAGATCAACAGTTTGCTTGCTACAATTTCAGCGTTGCAAGCACAGCTTCCAACAGCAGGAGGTAGTACAGTATCAACTGGCTACACATTCAATTCAAATTTAACAACAGGTAGTAAGAGTACTGATGTTATGAATCTACAAAAGGTTCTTAACATGAGTGCTGACACAAGAGTAGCTTCTGTAGGCGCTGGTTCTCCAGGCTTCGAGACATCTACTTTTGGTCCAGCTACAAAGGCAGCTGTTATGAAATTCCAAACTAAATATGGAATCTCACCAGCAGCTGGTTACGTAGGAGCTATTACTCGAGCTAAACTTAACTCAATGAGTTCAGTTGCAGTAACACCTACACCAACAGTTCCTGGAACAAATCCACAAGGTGGATCACTTTCAGTTTCTGCTGGCTCTCAACCTGCTAACTCTCTGACACCAGAAAGTGCAGCTAGAATTCCTTTCACAACAGTTGTCCTCTCAGCAGGATCATCTGATGTAACAGTGAACTCTATAACAGTAGAGAGAGTAGGACTTATGCAAGATGCAGTTTTGTCAGGAGTTGTACTTCTAGATCAAAACGGTCTTCAAATCGGTATAGCAAAAACACTTAACTCAAACCACCAAGCAATGGTAGGTGAACCATTCGTTATTCCAGCTGGAACTTCTAAAACAGTTACAATCGCTGGTAACATGAGTTCAACTCTAGACAGTTATGCAGGTCAGGTTGGAGGTCTAAATGTTGTTGCAGTTAACACTTCAGCTTCAGTTGCTGGATCACTTCCTGTATCAGGAGCAAGTCACACAGTGAACGCTTCTCTTACACTAGGAACAGCACAAATGACAGAATCATCTTTTGACCCAGACTCTTCTTCAAGTAGAGAGATTGGAACAACAGGATTCAGATTTGCTGGAGTTAGACTTACAGCTGGTTCAGCTGAACAGGTTAAAATCTGGTCAGTTAGATTCAACCAAACAGGTTCAGCATCTTCACAAGATCTTGCTAACGTAAAGATCTATGTTGACGGTACTGCATACGACACAACAGTGTCAGCAGATGGTAAATACTACTCTGCATTGTTCGCTGGAGGCATTCTTGTAGACAAAGGTATTTCTAAGGATGTTTACATCCAAGGTGATATCGTAGGAACAAGTGCTGCTGGAAGAACTATCAAGTTCGACATCTACAAGAACACAGATATATACGTATCTGGAGTTACTTATGGATACGGCATCACACCTACACAAAGTGCTAACGGTTCAGCTTCTGATTCAACATCAGAATTTACTTCTGGAACACCATTCTTCGATGGTTCTAAGGTAACAGTTACAGGTGGTTCAGTTACAACTATCCAGAAGGCAACTTCAGTAGCTGCAACAACTATCGCTGTAAACGTTCCTAACCAAGTACTTGGAGGATTTACTACAGATATCAAGGGTGAACCTATCTCTGTACAATCAATGGTATTTACAGTTGCGACAGGAACAGGAACAGGAAATGGTCTTTTGACTAACGTTACTATCGTTGATCAAAACGGAGCAGTAGTTGCTGGTCCAATTGATGCAACAGACGGAACAGTTAGTGATGGATCACAGACACTTACATTTACTGACACAGTTACTTTCCCAGTTGGAATGAGAACTTACACAGTTAAAGGTAAGGTTCCAAGTGGAACATCAGGTAACATGACTTATGTTGTTTCATCTAACCCTTCAACAGGTTGGACATCAGTAACAGGTCAGACAACAGGAAATTCAATCACATTGACAAACGGTTCATTCTCTATGAACACTATGACTGTAAAAGCAGCAGCTCTTGCAGTAGCAGTTTCAGCAACTCCAGCTTCACAAAACATTGTAGCTGGTGTTCAGGGAGTAACTCTTGCTAATGTTCAGTTCGACGCTTCACAGTCAGGTGAAGATGTTAGATTCTCATCAGTTGCTTTGACAAATGGTGGTTCTAATACAACAGGTTTGTCATCATGTCAGTTGTTTGATGGTTCTACAGCTTTGAACACAGGTTCAAACATTGTAAACCCAGATGCAGCTACAGAGACATTCACACTAGATCAACAACTAACTGTTACAAAAAACACAGTTAAGACATTGACTCTAAAATGTAACGTTGCTTCAGGTGCTACAGGAACATTTATTTGGGGTATAACAGGAACACAAATCGGAAATATCGCTGTAACAGGTGTTACTTCTGGTGGTTCAGTTACAGCAACAGGATCTACTGGAACAGGTTCAACAATGACACTTGGTACAGGATCATTTGCAGTAACTATCGATCCTTCAACTTCAAACTACACAACTGTTGCTGGCGGTACAACTGGTGTAACAATTGGTACATTCAAATTCCGAGCTACAAACGAAGTGGTTAATCTTACAAAGGTTGGATTGGTGCTTTCAACAAGTACTCCTTCTGATCTAGCTGAGTCATCTTCTGTTTCTTTGTGGTCAAACGGAGTTCAAATCGGTACAGCTACATTTACAGGTTCTAACACAGTAGCGACATCAACACTTACTTCAGCATTGACTCTAGCAAAGGACACAGATGTTCTAGTTACAATCAAAGCTGATCTAGCATCTATCGGTGGATCAGGCAGTACTGGTACAGAAGGTAGACTAATCAAGATTGATGTTACAAATGCTGAAGGAACAGGTGCAGCTTCTGGTAACACACTACGAGTTGGAAGTGTTACAGCTGGAGTAAACGGTGTGAGAATGTTTACATCATTCCCAACAGTTGCTCAAGACACACTTGCAGGAACTGGTGTTGCAGATGGTAAACTTATGAGATTCAAGATCACAGCTAGTCCAAAAGGACCAATTGGAATCGCAAATCTAAACTTCACTATCGCGACTTCAGGAACAGCATCAACTAACACTCAAGTGTCATCAGTTATGCTAAATGTTTTCTCAGATTCAAATTACTCAACACCAGTTAGTGGATCATACGGTGCTGCAACAGGTCAGTTTGGTGCTACAAACGGAACAACAGGTGGAACTACTCTAACAAGTAACCCAACTCTTGATTTCAGAGCAACAACTAACCCATTGCAAATTCCTGCTGGCGCAACTTACTACTTCGAGCTTAAGGGCACAGTAGCAGGTGTATCAACAGGTTCATCAGTTACAGTTACACTACAAGGTGACTCTGCTTACATGGTTGACGGTTCAATGGGTCCTTACTTTGTTGCTACAACAACATCTGGAGACCTAGGTGACACAAACGATGACTTCGTTTGGTCAGGAAACGCAACTTCTACAGCAGTATTTGACTCTAACGACTGGGCAAACGGTTATGGAATCACTGGTCTACCATCAGGAGGATTCTCATCAACACGTTCTCAATAATCACTTATGTCGTGCTAAGCTAAACACTTAGTGTGATGATTACAAAAAACACTCCCGAAAGGGGGTGTTTTTTGTTTATCTAAAATTGTGATAATATGTTTAGATTATGGATATGCCAAGAAAACAAAAAATCATTATAAGTGTTGTGGTCGCAGTTTTGTTAGTTGTCGTATACACAGTGTTTGATGGAAAATCAAAGGTTGAAAATGTCTCTCCAAACACTCAGATTAATATTTCTACATCGACAAACAATATTATTGGTTCAAATAACGGTTACACAATAGAACAAGTTCCAATAGATGAAGGAAGGGGAGTACCACAACCAATACCAAACTTAGACAGACAAGTAGTTTTGTACACTGGTGCTGTTATTGCTCCAGAAGCGAAAAAGCTAGCCGAAGAAAATATAAAAAAGTTGCAGGGTATGTTAAAGACAGATCCGTCAAATCTTCCAGCATGGTTAGATCTAGGAATAAATCAGAAATCTGCAGGGGACTATGAAGGTGCTGCAATATCTTTCAAATACGCAACAAAACTTTCTCCAACAAGTCAGGTCGCATTTGGCAACTTGGGTAATCTATACGCGTATTATTTAAAAGATAATGGTCAGGCCGAAGTCTACTACAAACAAGCCATATCAAAGACACCAACCCAAGCTTATCTCTACATACAGTTGGCGGAAGTTTACAGAGATGTTTTCAGGGATATGGATAAGGCAAAAGAAATAATCAATCAAGGTTTGTCCAAAATTCCAAACGACCCATCCCTAGTTCAGTTTAAGTCTTATTTAAACTAACAAAAAGCATCCTGTTAAAGCAGGATGCTTTTTGTTAAAATTAATACATGTCAAAATACTTCGATAAAGATTTTTTTAGATTTTTTGTAGGATTTATGGCTATTATAGCTGTTAGTCTACTTATTATTATAGTTTCAAGAGTCTATCAAAATCAGTTAGCGTTTGGTGATATGAATGTGGCTAATTTAATTCAAGTTATTACGCCTTAATAAATATGAAAAAGTTCATACCAGTTTTTATCATAATTTTGTCAGTCTTGATATCAAAACCGGTTTTCGCAGAGGTTACTCAGTTTGTTTTTGTTACTCCTGTTCAAAATATAGCTGTAAGTACTTTATCCGATACTATAACCATACAGTCACAAAATTCTACGGGTGTTCCAGAAGATATAACAGAAACTTCTGACATTGAATTTACTTCATCTTCTTTGACGGGAGAATTCTTGTCTACTTCCGGAAATGCAGTTTCCAAGACAATGTCTAGAAATACCACAAACAAGAACTTTGTTTACAGAGACTCTTCTTCAGGAGCACATACTATAACAATAAAGGCTACTGGCAGAACTTCACTAAATGTTTTTACAGCAACTCAGGTTATAAATGTGGGAGCAGGTTCTGTTTCTAGCACTACCAACAGTACCACAACGATCGAGGACACTGTCACGCCGACTCCGGCACCCCAAATAGCGTATTCTTCACACAGTAGTCCTTCACCTCTAAGCAACACAGAAAACAAAATGGAATTCGAGGTTTCCGCCGGGAGATCTAGATTAACTTCAGTTGGAAGTCAGGTATCTTTCGCTGGAGATCCCACCAGACTTCAAAATGTTGGGGTGCAAAGTATTTCATACGAATGGTCATTTGGAGACGGGGCTACTGCTTTGGGTCAGGTAGTTAGTCATGCCTACGCGTTTCCCGGCGAATACGTTGTCGTGTTAAACGCTCGATCCTCTGACAAACAGGCGGTTAGTAGAACAAGTGTTAAAGTCGTGGAGCCTCAACTCGTTCTAAGTAGGGTAGAGTTGGGTACAGAAGTTACAAATAAGTCCTCGTCTGAAGTAAATCTGGGAGGATGGAGTTTTGTGAGTAAGAACAAGACTTTTGTTTTCCCAAAAGACACCATATTGCTTTCAAATAAAAGTATAGTATTTAGTGATAGTACAACCGGTTTTGACTCCTCCACTCAAATAAAAATACTAAATCCCCTAGGCAAGTTATTTGGTTCTGTGGACCCTGTAAATGACACTAGGATAACGAAAGAAGTGAAGCCCTTGTCTGAGAGTGAGCTTCAAAATATTCAGGCGAGTTTGGATAAAGTAAAAACTGAATTAGCAAAAATTTCACCAAAATCTGCCTCCAAAGTGGTCACTGTAAAAAAAGTAGAACCTGTGGAACCCAAAGAAGTCGTTTACCCAGCTGAAGATAATTCTGACCAGCTAGCTAATACAGTTTCTATGTTTGAGGGTAAGAAAGAAACTGGGCTTATTAGTAGTATTTTATCGTGGCCTATTATCGGTATAAACTTGATAAAGCATGTTTTTGTGGAAGGAGACTAGTCTCATTGACAAAAATCTATTTTAATATAAAGTAGTTCTCATAAGGTCAAAGACAACAAGTGAGGTAAAACTCTTAATTTCTTGTTCAGATCTTCACTATTTGTGAGGTCAACCTTAGGTCGCACATTATTAAAAAGCTAGGATAACGAAACTCGTCGAACCCATTACTTTTTTCATCATCTACGGAACCCGTGAAGAGGTGAGTAGAAAGAAATTTTGCACCAGCAAAATATTCTGTTGATGAAAAAAGTTGTGGGTGAGTAAGAGTTTCGTGATAATACGCAAAATAAGCTTATACACATGGCAATAAACAAAGAGAAGAAAGGAGAGATCCTTTCTAAATTGAAGAAAATTGTAAAAGATTCATCTTCTATTGTGTTTATAAACTTTCACGCTCTTCCAGTAACAGAGTCTTCTGTAATCAGAAAGTCTTTGAGAGAGAAGGGGGTAGGTTACACAATAGCCAAGAAATCACTTACAAAAAAAGCTTTGAGTGAGGGTGGTATAGACGGTGAAATGCCAGATATGCCAGGAGAGCTAGGTATCGTTTACGGAACAGATCCTATAGAAGGCGCTCGTGAGGTGTATTCATTCCAAAAGAAATTGGATAAAAAAATACAAATCGTCGGAGGTGTTTTCGAAGGTAAGTTTATGAACATGCAAGAGATGGTAACTGTTGCACAGATTCCAGGTCTTAAAACTCTACAAGCGCAGTTTGTTAACCTTATCAATTCTCCAATACAGGGATTTGTTATGGCGTTAGATCAAATCGCAAAAAAGAAAGCATAAAAATTATGTAAATAATTTTTATAAATATAAAAGTAAAATTATAACTAAATAAATTAAAATATTATGGAAGAAACAAAAGTAGTTGAAACTCCAGCAAAGTTTAAGGCTGTAGTGGAAGCGATAGAAAAAATGTCAGTTTTGGATTTACACGAGCTAGTAAAACACCTAGAAGAGAAGTTTGGTGTTTCAGCAGCAGCAGTAGCGGTTGCGGCTCCAGCAGGAGGTGCAGCGGGTGGTGCAGAAGAGAAATCTTCTTTCAACATTGAGCTTACAGACGGTGGTGCAACAAAGATTGCAGTTATTAAAGTTGTTAAAGAGGCTCTAGGTCTTGGTCTAAAAGAGGCAAAAGACTTGGTAGATGCAGCTCCATCAATGCTAAAGGAAGGAATGAAGAAAGAGGATGCAGAGAAGCTAAAGAAGGATTTGGAAGGTGCTGGGGCGAAAGTCACACTAAAATAAGCGGGAAGCTTATTTTAGGGACTTTCGAGCCGCAGGCGATATTTTGCAGTAGCAAAATAGCCGAGGTCGGGTCGGGAAATTTTGTGAGCGACGGCGAACAAAATATTCCTGACAAGGTGACACTAAATATTATATTCAAACAAAAGACGCCTCTCGGCGTTTTTTGTAATATTTTCATATAAAGTCAACGTAGCTTTTGATTATAAAGTTGTTTATAATCACTCCAATGGAAACGTTATCAAAACTATTCGGTAGTGAGGTTAAGGTTAAAGTCATTAAGCTTTTTCTGTTTAACTCCGATCATATATACGACGTAAAAGAGATTTCATCTCGAGTAAAAGCAGAAGCAACAAAAGTTAGAAGGGAAGTAAATACCTTGGAGAAAATGGGTCTTATAAAAAAGCGAGCAGCTAACAAAGGTAAAAGTGGTCATGGTTTTACTTTGAACACTAGCTTTCCTTACCTTTTGCCTTTGCAGAATTTTCTTGTAAATACTGAGCCTTTGCAACCTGAAGAGATAATAAAGAAAATCGGTAAACTTGGTTCAATAAAGCTTATAGTGGTCGCTGGTGTATTTATTCAGGAACCAGAGAGCAGAGCCGATATGCTAATAGTCGGGGATGGTATAAAAAAATCAAATCTTGAAAATACGATAAAGGACCTAGAATCTGAGATAGGTAAGGAACTAAGGTATGCCCATTTCACCACAGATGACTTCAAATACCGCCTAAGTATGTTCGATAAACTAACTAGAGACATACTAGATTATCCACATAAGAAGGTTTTGAATAAGCTTGGTATTGTATAAGGAAAGTAGTATAATATTTACATTACTCGTTTAATATAGTTATTATGATTTTATCCACATGGGGTGATCTTCTAAAAGCTTCTTTCCAAGGACTTTGGTTGGGAGTTATAGGTTTCGTTCCAGATCTTATTGTTGCGTTAGTTATATTAGGTATTGGTTGGGCTATTGGTTCTGCAGTTGGAAAGGCAATTTCTCACTTTGTAAAACTAATACAGTTTGACGAAGCTCTACGACGAGCAGGATTTGAAGATGTTGTTAAGAAATCTGGTCTTAATTTGAATTCCGGACGATTCTTGGGTGGCATCGTAAAATATTTTATTATCGTAGTTGTCCTAATAGCTAGTTTTGATGTTCTAGGTTTGACTCAAGTAACAGCTTTCTTACAGCAAGTTGTTGTTGGTTATCTACCACAGCTCATCATCGCAGTTCTTATACTTCTAGTTGGAGCAGTTGTTGGTGATGTATTGTCACGAATAGTTACAGCATCTTCAAAGACAGCTGGACTTTCACAAGCTAATTTCCTAGGAGTAGTATCAAAGTGGGCAGTATGGGTGTTTGCAATTCTTGTGGCTTTGTCACAAATGGGAATTGCAGGAGCATTCGTACAAACACTCTTTACAGGTTTTGTGGTTGCAGTTTCTCTTGCTCTTGGACTTTCATTTGGTCTAGGTGGACAAGTAGCTGCTGCTAGAGCTATTGAGAAGATTCAAAACGAAATATCACATCGTTAGTCTTATGATCCTTTTGTCCGATTTGCGGGCAACAAAAAACTCCCTTTTTAGGGAGTTTTTTGTTGGTTATTTATCCACATTTTGTCCCCATATTTGGATATAGGCTAAGTATTTGACATTAGACTATGGCTCATATATACTAGCCTCTATTGCAGATATGTTAAAAATTCACTTAATTTCAAAGCGGTATAGATAGTACTCTTTTTTGAGTGTTGTCCGAAAATCCCGCCTGAAAGGCGGGATTTTCTTAACAAGGGTCTGCATCGTAACTTGAAAATATTCCTGAAAGCCGAAGTTCAAATTTTGCCTTTCAGGTTCATGCCATCACATCTTTAAGAATTTCGAACATTTGTGTTCGGGGTCTTTTCGGAAAATGTAGATGGAAGTAAAAGTAAAAGTAAAACTTGTTACGTATTCATAGTATGTAACAGGATGAAGTAATTGTGCGTTCGCGCGAGTGGTCGTGTGAACGTACATGTGGTTTTTAAATTTCCTAATGGGAAATTTAAGAGCGTATGGTGGATGCCTTGACTCAAAATGGCGATGAAAGACGTAGCATGGCTGCGATAAGCTTCGGGGAGGTGCCTAGCAACCGTTAATCCGAAGATCTCTGAATGGGGAAACCTAACGACTACATGTCGTTGTCATACGAATTACGTATGACGTGCACCTGGGGAAGTAAAACATTTCAGTACCCAGAGGAAAATAAAACAATAGTTATTTCGTTAATAGCGGCGAGCGAAAGCGAAAGAGCCCAAACCACCCTCCTATCTTTGTTTGGAGTCGCAAGACTCTAGGCGAGGATAGTAGGGTGGGGTTGTAAGGCAGAAACGTCACAATTTATTGTGAGAGAAGTTACAAAATATTATGTTAGTTTAATGTGCTGGAAAGCACGACCCTAGAGGGTAACAGTCCCGTGAGCGAAAATATAATATCTTCTTTGTTTCTGTTCTTGAGTACTTCGAGACATGAATAGCTCGGAGGAATCTGCCGGTACTAACCGGTAAGGCTAAATACATTTTGAGATCGATAGTGAACTAGTACCGTGAGGGAAAGGTGAAAAGAAGTCCGATAAGGACAGTGAAATAGATCTGAAACCATATGCTTACAAGGAGTCGGAGCGGGTCGCACAGTGTGCGTTACGTTCTGTTTTAAATAGTGGAACTGCGGGGGTTGAGTTGCACTCTGGTGGTTTGCCCATCTTGGTCCCGCTGGGGATCGTGGGTGAAATTTCACCGGTTTGTTTCTTGCATGCAGTAATCCACTGCTGAGTGATTGCGCGATCGGGGGTGGGTCATCACACTTCCGATCGCCACCTCGGCTTCACTATTTAGAACAGAAGTTTGTAACTCATAGTGTGCGGTCCGTCACGGCGTGCCTATTGAAGAATGAGCCAACGAGTTAATGTATGCGGTTCGACTAAGTCCTTCACCGGATGGAGTCACAGGGAAACCGAGTATGAATAGTGCGACTATATCGTATGCATTAGACCCGAAGCCAGAGCGAGCTTGTCATGAGCAGGGTGAACATTGGAGAAATCCAATGGGAGGCCCGAACCCGTATGCCGTTCAACACATTGGGATGACTTGTGATAAGAAGTGAAAAGCTAATCGAGCCTGGTAATAGCTGGTTCTCTCCGAAATAGCTTTTGGGCTAGCGTCATGTGATCCCCTGAGGGGTAGAGCACTGGAAGGTTTCGACAGGGAGCAATCTCGCGAAACCTATCAAACTCCGAATACTCAGGATTACAACATGGCAGTTAGACGGCGGGGGCTAAGCTCCGTACGTCAAAAAGGAAACAGCCTAGATCTCTATTTAAGGTCCCTAAATCTACGTTAAGTGCGCTTAAGGTGGTGGAATTTCTCAGACACTGAGGAGGTTGGCTTAGAAGCAGCCATCCTTTAAAGATAGCGTAACAGCTCACTCAGTAAGAGATTCCGCGCCGCAAATAATCGGGGCTAAACGTAGTACCGAAACTGAGGGTTTTATCTTGTTTTTACAAGATGAAGCGGTAGGAGAGTATTCGCATCTGCTGTGAAGGCGAAGGGGTGACCCACGCTGGAGCGTTGCGAAGTAAGAATGTTGGCACAAGTAACCACAATGAAGGTGAGATCCCTTCACGCCGAAAGACTAAGGTTTCCTGTTCAATGTCAATCAGAGCAGGGTTAGTCGGGCCTAAGGCAATGACGAAAGTCGCAGCCGATGGACATAGGGTTAATATTCCCTAACTTTTACGTGATGCGATGGAAGGACGGAGTGTAGTATGTACTGCTCATTATTGGATTTGAGTGAGTAGCATAGGGTAGTCGTGTAGGTAAATCCGCACGCTCTCTTAAATGAGGATACCGAGTGTTATTCAAACCTGGCGATACGTCAAAGGGGATTGTACAAAGCACGCTTCCAAGAAAATTTTCTAAGCTTAATCACGTGAGATCCGTACCGCAAACCGACACAGGTGGTCAGCTCGAGTAGAGTAAGGCGAACGAGTGAGAGATCCCCAAGGAACTCGGCAAAAAAGCAGCCGTAACTTCGGAATAAGGCTTGCCCACTTTATGTGGGCCGCAGCTAAAGTTTTTCTGGCAACTGTTTACCAAAAACACAGCTCCCTGCGAACTCGTAAGAGGATGTATAGGGGGTGATGCCTGACCAATGCCAGAAGGTCAAATATGGTAGCTAAATGTCGCAAGACGCTAGGTTGACTATATAAGCCCTGGTGAATGTCGGCCGTAACTATAACGGTCCTAAGGTTGTACGAACAAATTTATTTGCTCGTACAAGGACTGGGACTGTCAGATGTTATGGTGGATAAAGTAAACTAGTTAAATAAAATAATCATTATAATCATTCAAAGCTGCCTCGTTATACAGTGATGTATAGCAGGTCCAAGACATGGCTATATTCTGGGAAATTTTCTAATTTGGAAAATGATCAGAAGGGAAGTCATCTAAAATTTATTTTAGAAGATCCCTCAGAGACCACACGCCGTGCATCTCCAACTATTTTAAATAGTAGTGAGATGAAGATATGGTCCTAGGTAGAAAGAAACCTAAAGCGAAATTCCTTGTCGGGTAGGAACTGCCCAACTCGAGAGTGATCTCGAGATAAAATTGGCTTATAACGGTGGAGTCCTCGCTGGAGCACTTGAGGAGGTGCTGTGAAGGCAGGATAATACCGTGGGAAGTCGTCAGTCGATGAGACTGATTGACCCCGTATCGACTTTAGTCACCACTATTTGGTGGTGACTAGGATGGGTGTATAATTAAAATATACTCATAACACGCCAACTCTTAATGAAAAGAAATATCGAAGAATACATTTCAGGATATGTTGATGGTGAAGGATGTTTTAACGTTTCATTTTCCAAGCGAGATAAATTTACATTGGGTTGGGAAACCAAACCAAGTTTATCTGTCAGTCAAAATGAAAATCGATCTGAACCTCTCTACAAAATGCAGAAAATCTTTAAATCAGGTTTTATGCGAAGAGATTTTTCAGATAAAACATTAAAATACGAAGTAAGAAGTCTCGACGACTTACTTACAAAAGTAATTCCTCACTTTGAGAAATATCCTATGATGTCTTCTAAACAAAATGACTTTAAATTATTTAAATCAATAATTCTTTTAATGAAAAAGAATGAACATTTAAATAAGAAAGGTCTAAGAAAAATTATAGATCTTGCTTTTAGGATGAATCCGGGAGGCAAGAGAAAATTTTCAAAAGAAGATATTTTGGAAACATTAAGATGAAGATATAGTCAGTACCCTTAGAAATAAGGGAAGGAATATGAAGTTCCGACGTGCACGAATGGTATAATGACTGGAAAACTGTCTCGGGGATTTGCTCGGTGAAAATACAATACCGGTGAAGATGCCGGTTACCTGCAGTTAGACGAAAAGACCCCAGGAGCTTTACTGCAACTTGATATTGAGGGTATGTTTTGCATGCGTAGTATAGTGGCGAGACTTTGAAGGGCACTTTCGGGTAGCTTGGAGTCGTCAGTGAAATAGCCATCTTGTTTGATATACTTTCTAACCTCGGCGGAAAAAACGACGAGAGACAGTTTCTGGTGGGCAGTTTTAGTGGGGCGCTATCCTCCTAAAAAGTAACGGAGGAGTTTATTAAGGTCAGCTAGGCGCGAATGGAAACCGT
>JBEBJP010000009.1:0-23960 GCA_040079825.1 Parcubacteria group bacterium | reverse complement strand
ATGTGATTGGAGATCTTATAGAGGGGACTGTCGGACAAACGGAGCGGGGTAAAAGATTGGGTCTTAATAATATAAATATTCCAAGTGTTGCTTTAGGTGCACCACTTTCAAGCACTGCAGGTTTTGGTAAAGGTGGAACAGTAGGATACAGAGATGAAAAAGCAGCAGGTGACAAAGTGGTGCGTGATCGTAACGCAGCAAATGCTGCTGAATTATCTGCTGCAGAATCAAGAGAAAAGGTTCTTGCGGGATCAAAAACTGGGGCACTTCCAGCAGAAATAGAGGAAATGGAAAAAGCTCTAGCTAAAATGTCAGATAAACAAACAGAGGCTTTGGTCGCAGGAAACAGAGATCTTTTGAATAGTCTGAATTTTGCAAATAGTATTAGTGTTAAACAACTTGAAGCAATTAACAAGAGTGACCAATTTAGCGATTCAGAAAAATCAAATCTTAAAGATAGAAGATTTGAACAAATTAAAACAATACATGATCCCGCTGCATTGATGGCCTATACTGCAGCAATTGCCGTACCTGCTGCAGCAAGAACACCAGCACAAATAGCTGATATAAAGAAAGTGGAAGATGCTAGAGCAAGAGTAAGAGGTCTATCTGACTCAGAACTCGAAATGATTGATCCGGGTTATTTTGACACATCAGCATCTAGTCCAACAAGACCACAAGCCATGGAATTCATATCACAACTAAAACAAAGTCAAGCTGATACCATAACTACCAATAAAAACGGAAAATTCACATCTTCTCAAACTAGTAATGTAAGAAAACACAGAGCAAAACCTCTTATGGATGCATTAACCTCTGGTGTTGCTGCAGATATTAAACGTGAAATAAAGAAAGCTGATATTAAAACCAAGGTTAGCTATATGAAAACCAATGGTCCTGCAGGTATACCTATTGCTCTAGATAACAATGTTTTAGATACATACGACATAAAAACATTACAAAGGATGGCACTGCATGAAAACATGACTGATGGCGATATTAGTGACCTAAGATCAGCCCTATTGAATCCAGTTCGTTTGGCAAGAATACCAGCAGGAAATCCAGTAGTTGCATGGCTAAATGATCCCAATAAAGGCGTCATAGAATTCCCGGCATAAAAAATATGACTTTTACACTTTTACAAAAAAAAGAAATTTACAAAAAACTTCCACCAGAGGTTAAGAGTTTTATCTTGAACAACGAAACATCTGAACTTATTGATGGTTATCTAAAAGATGCTGGTCTATCCGAGGAATACTTGGATTTAGCAGACAGTGAAATTCTATATGCAATGTGCGATCTTCAGAGCCTAAATGATTCAGTTTCAAATATTGCAAAATTGAGTGGTAAAAATATAAACGAATTATCTAATCTAAAAATAGACTTAGAAAATAATATTTTTAATATTATTGAAAATATTAAAAAAAATCAAAATTCAAAACTAGACAATAACTCCAAAATTAAGGTAGGGGACATAGCAAAAAAATATTCATTATCTGAGGTGCAAAAAGAAAAATTGTTAGAAATTATTAATTCAAACATAGAACAAACAAAAAATTCATCTATATTTTTGAATACTATAGTTTCAGATCTTGGTATATCAAACCTCTTAGCGGAACAAATAATAGAAGATCTAGACAAGAGAATTTTTGAATATGCAATAAACATGACTCAGGAAAAGAAGAACAATAAAATTCCAGAAGTTCGACCTCAAAACCTACCAGCAGTAGAAAAGGTGATAGAGAAGGTTGTGCCTACACCACAACCAACACCACAGAAAGTATCTACACCTGTATATACTCCAACTTACAAACCAGTATCAACTGTGAAAAACGAGGAGGTTAAACCGACTTCCATCTCACCCTCACCAGAAACTCCAACTAAAAAAGAGGAGGATTGGCTTGCCGATCTAACAGAGAAGCCTTTTATTGGTAAGGACTTTGGTGGTTCAAAGATAACTTACAAAACCAATTCAGAAGAGATAGTTCAGAAACCTACTACTGTTCCCAGATTTAGTCTAGATCAAGTAAAAGAGGCTGTAGTTCCTAAACAAAATATAGCAGAAAACAAACTAAACATTCCGACATCATCAACCATACAACCACCCACACCACACCAAGAAATACCAAAAAAATATAGTGTGGATCCCTATAGAGAACCGATAGAATAATTTAATAAATATGAGATACCAAGTCCCACAATTTATAGAGGTAGAGGACAAAGTCATTGGTCCTTTAACTGTAAGGCAGTTCATATACCTGGTAGGTGGAGCGGGTATGGCTTTTCTCGCATATACTTTTTTACCTATATTTATATCCGTAATATTGATAGCTGGGATAGTTCCACTGTCTGGAGCCTTGGCTTTTTACAAAATAAACAACAAACCTTTTATTGATTTCTTAGAATCAGCGTTTACATTCTACACAAAACAAAATTTATACATTTGGAAAAAGGAGGACAAGAAAATAATACAAAAAGAACAAACACCAACGCAAAACAGACAAGTTTTCGTGCCACGTCTAGGGGATAGTAAGCTAAAAGATCTTTCTTGGTCACTTGATATAAATGAAAACTTGAACCCACTTACAAATAAAGACGGAAAAACAACAAAATAATTCTTTCTAAGTTCTAAAGTTTATAAATATGCGGTATAATAAAACAAGTAAACACTTTCAACATTACTTTATAACTACTAAAATTTTCTAACTATCTATATGGCAGTAGCATCCAAAGCAACACAAGATTTCGTTCCAATAAGAGAAGTGCGTGATGGTGTAATTGTCTTAAAAGATGGTTCTTTGCGTGGAATAGTTTTGGCTTCATCCCTCAATTTTAGTCTTAAATCTGACGACGAGAGAAACGCCATAATAATGCAGTTTCAAGACTTTTTAAATTCGCTTGATTTCACTGTTCAGATATCAATACAATCAAGAAGACTAGATATAAGGCCATACCTAGCTCTTTTGGAGGATACATATAAAGAGCAAATGAATGACTTAATGAAAATCCAAACTAGAGAGTACATAGAGTTTATCAAGAAATTTACTGAAACAACTAGCATAATGACCAAAAATTTCTTTATTGTTATTCCTTACGATCCCGCATTGATAAATATGAAGGGTGGAGTTGCGGGTAGATTATTCCAAACTAAATCAGCTACAGAGAAAACGGCGGAAAAGGAGGCGACTTTCGAAGAAAACCGCACCCAACTTGAACAAAGAGTTTCTGTTGTTGAGCAAGGTTTATCTAGATGTGGTATCCGAGTAGTAAGACTTGGTTCAGAAGAGGTGATAGAATTATTTTACAAGACGTTTAATCCTGGCGACACTGAAAAGCCGATTAAATCAAGTTAGTAAAAATATGGGCATATTTGATTTTTTAAAAACGAATAAAGAGGAAACTAAAATATCCACAATTCTCCCTCAAGAGATATATGATTCTGGTAGTCTAGAATTGAAAGATATAATAGCTCCAAGTGCTCTGAAAGTATCTCCTAAAGAGGTCAATCTGGGGGAAAAGGTGATCCGAAGTTTCTTTGTGATATCTTATCCTAGATATCTAGCAGAGAGCTGGTTTGCTCCAATAATCAACCTCGATAAGGTTTTTGATATATCTATATATATAGAACCCATAGAAACAGCGCAGGTTTTGAGAACTTTTCAAAAGAAAGTAGCTGAAGTTCAGAGTCAGATAAATACTCGTGAAGCAAAAGGTCTAGTGAGAGACCCTATGCTAGATACCGCCTACCAAGACCTGGAGAATCTACGTGATCAGTTACAACAAGCACAGGAAAGACTTTTTGATGTGGGTGTGTATCTTACGATATACGGCGATTCAGACGCCGAATTAGACAAAATCGAATCAGAAATAAAATCCATACTAGAAGCAAAGCTTGTATATGTTAAACCAGCACTTTTCCAGCAAGAACAAGGTTTTAAAACATCAATACCACTAGGCACTGACGAGTTAAAGGTCTACAGCAAACTAAACTCTGCTCCGCTTTCGTCTCTGTTTCCTTTTGTGTCATTTGACCTTACATCCGACAAGGGAATTCTCTATGGAATAAACAGACACAACTCCTCACTTGTACTTTTTGATAGATTCTCCCTAGAAAACTACAATTCCATAACCTTTGCAAAATCTGGTTCTGGAAAATCATACGGCACAAAACTAGAAATACTAAGAACACTCATGTTCGACACAGATGTTATTGTTCTTGACCCTGAAAAGGAATACGAATACTTGGCCGAGACAGTTGGTGGAAGATTTTTTAACATATCACTAAACTCTGAACACCACATAAACCCATTTGAACTATCTATTCCTGGAGAAGGGGAATCATTTGCTGACGTTCTACGATCAAATATCATAAACCTAGTGGGCCTCTTCCGTATTATGATGGGAGGACTTACTCCAGAAGAAGACTCCATAATCGACAGGGCAATAACGGAAACTTATGCTCTAAAAGACATAACTGCTGACTCTAACTTTGAAAATATAGAGCCTCCACTCATGTCAGACTTTGAACTTGTACTCTCAGGAATGGAAGGTGGTGACTCTTTGGCTCAAAAACTAACAAAATACACTAGAGGAACTTGGGCAGGTTTCCTCAACAGACCTAGTAACGTGGATATAAACAAAAAGTTTGTGGTCTTTTCTCTGCGAGACATGGAAGATGAGCTAAAGCCTATAGCCATGTATATAATAATGCATTATATCTGGAACACTATCAGAAAAAAGCTAAAGAAGAGACTCTTAGTTATCGATGAGGCATGGTGGATGATGAAGTCAGAAGATACAGCATCTTTCTTGCTTTCTTTGGCAAAAAGAGGTCGAAAATACTTCCTTGGATTGGCAACAATAACCCAGGATGTGGATGATTTTATGAAATCTCCTTATGGAATTCCTATTATAACCAACTCTTCTATTCAAATATTGTTAAAACAGTCTCCAACTTCGATAGATAGACTACAACAAACCTTTAACCTAACCGATGAAGAAAAATACCTCCTCCTCGAATCCGATGTGGGAGAGGGAATCTTCTTTGCTGGATTAAAACATGTTGCTGTAAAAATCATTGCTTCTTATACCGAAGACCAAATAATCACATCAGATCCATCTCAAATACTGTCTCTCAAAAAGTCTAAAATGGAGCTAGAAGGCTCTGGTAAATAACAATATGGATAAAGAAGAAATAAGACAAATTGAAACCTTTGTACCAAATAAGGTTGTCAAACAGGCATACAAGGTAAGTGCCGCACTAAACAAGTCTGTTAAAAGATTTGAAAGGAGGAATCGGGTGAATACAGGCACTATAATATTAATGCTCTGCGTAGCAGGATTTTATGACTTTCTACAATTTCTTTTTAATTTTATAATAATAGATCTTGGGTTGTTATCTTTCCTTGTCGGCGTATTTTCTTATTTAACATTCTACACTTGGAATTCTTGGAATGGTTGGAACATGGGTGATACAGCCATAAAGGGAGGCTTAAATTACCTTTCAAAGACAGACATGTTTGCTAAATACATTTTGCCTATTATTGGGTTAATACCGTGGTTAAATGAATTGCCTGAAATAACTCTAGGAGTTTTTTTAACTATTTTGATTGTAAAATCGGATGATTATGTTTACAACATAACAAAAGGTAGAACAGATGAAAGAGTAATAAAGGAGGGTATAGAATTCTTTAATATTTTGAGAGATACTTATAATGTTTAGAAGGTATTGTGTATAAACTTATGCAAAACACCATTGTCTATATGCTACAATTAATCTAAATGAGATACACTATCTTTACATTATTTATTTTGTCTATTTGTTTCTTTTCCACAATAATTCATGCTCAACAAATAGACGTAATCAAAGATAGTATACAAATAAGCATAAGTCCGGAAAATCCAGAATTTAATGCAACTGTAACAGCGTCTATCCAGAGTTATTCAACAAACCTAGATAAAGCCAATATTGTTTGGAAAATAGGAGGTGTAACTAAAAAAACTGGAAGGGGGGAGAAGTCATTTACTTTCCAAACATCTGGTTCAGGTTCAACCAATATAAGTGTTTCCATACAGACAGAAGAGGGAACTTCTGTAAATAAAAATCTAACTATCTCACCAGCCAATGTAGACATAATGTGGGAAACTGATGGTTATGTACCACCGTTTTACAAAGGTAAAACACTATTTAGCCACGAAAACAAAATAACTTTCATCGCCTTACCGCACATATTTTACGCAGGTAAAGAAATCCCTGCGAAAAATCTGATATACAAATGGAAGAATAATGGTTTTGTTATAGAGGGAGATTCAGGTTATGGAAAAAATACTTACTCAATAGTTGGATCTGTAATATCACGACCGATAAACGTTGAAGTAGAAGTGACAAGTACAGCAACTAACGCCGTTGGTACAGGATTTGTAACAGTTAATCCAGAAGAACCTTTCGTTGTTTTTTATAAAAAGGACCCGTTGTATGGCATAGAGTTTCAAAAAGCATTGCTCGGTACAGTTGAAATAAACGAAGCAAAAGAAATAGCAGTTGTAGGTGTTCCATATTTCTTTGGAGCAACGAACACCTTTATGGATGAATTATCTTTTAACTGGTCTATAAATGGTTTACCTATAGACAAGGACTCGACACAAACAACTAGAGTGTTTCGTCCAAAAGAGGGGACTTCTGGATCATCTAGAATTTCATTAAAAGTAGAAAGTTTTGATAAAATATTACAATCTGCTTATACAGATTTCAATATAAAATTTGGAAAACAAACCACAGAAAATAGCACAATTTAGCAAAAAATATGAAAATTCTTTATAAAAAAATAATATTACTATCACTCCTAACCTTAGCGATTTTGCCTATTACAAACATACATGCTCAAATTGGTGACTACGTGCCACTTGCACCATTGCCTGGAATAGAGACACCGGAATCCACAAGACTACAAAGCTACCTCCCAGCCATTTTCAACCTATCCATCGGAGTTGCCGCAGCACTAGCGTTTATTATGATAACTTTTGGTGGAATCGTCTATGCTACATCAGATTCCATAACCCTAAAAAGTGATGGGAAAAATTATATAGAAAATGCTCTTTGGGGATTATTATTGGTTTTGGGCGCATACGCTATTCTATATACAATAAATCCCAAAATATTATCTTTTAATCTATCGATTGATAGCATAAGCATATCCACTTCAACACCCACAGTGACTTCCGGACCAGGAGGCGGAGCATCAACCAACGGAACAGGTTGCCAAGGAAGTTGTCCTTATTCCTACATAAACTCAAATGGTTCTACAGTTAACTATAAAGACTGTAATTCATGTTCACCAGCAGATTCTTTTGGCCTAGATGTAAAGACCAAAATTATAAATTGGCAAGAAGCACAGATTAATACCAACATGGGGAATAGCTTGAAAAATGTGCAAAATATTACTGGGGCCGGATCATTTACAGTAACAGAAACTTGGCCACCAACAGTTAATCATCGAGCTCAAGGCCAGTATGATGGCACATCTGTTGATGTTTCTTTATCAATACGAAACCCTGCAAATATAAGTCAATTTATTTCAGTAGCAAGCAATCAAGGTTTAAGGGTCCAGTATGAAGTATCCAACTCAACCATAAGGCAGAATTATATTAATTCTGGAGTCCCTCCTACGTCTATAATAGTAGTTCCTTATATTACGGGAGAGCATTTTTCTGTTTATAGTCAATAACAAAAATGTCAAAGAAAATAATCATAACCATCTCAGTAGCCCTAAGCATATTACTTGCTGTTCTAGTTGCTTATTATTTTCTTGGAAGAACTCCTTCCGACACACAGGGCGGGGTAGTATCTGGTTTTAGAAGCTTCTTTCCATTTGGAGGTGAAAGTAACCCATCGACAACCTCAACCTCAACTCCGACACAAAACAATAACGAGAACGCACCGGAGGTAACAAATAACTTTTTACAAAAACTCAGAAAGCTAAGCGCTGAGCCAGTTTCAGGAGCGGGAATATCAGACACTAGTGCTGGAAGCATAGTCAGATACATAGAAAAAGCTACTGGCCACATATATGAAGTAGAATTATTTTCCCCAAAGCAAGGCAGAATATCCAATACAACTATACCTCTCGTATATGACGCTATTTGGGGAAACAAGAACACTAGCCTTATAACAAGATACCTGGAACAGAACGATAAAACAGTGAGCACTTACTCTCTAACGGTCAAAAATGTCTCTACTACCACAGAAAACACCATAACAGGCATCTCTTTTGGAGGTTTTATAACTGATGTCTCGGTTTTTGATGCCAACGTATTTTATTTGGAGAGAAGCGAAACATTTTCAACTGGATACACTTCAAACTTTGATGGTAGTAAGAAAAAACAGATCTGGAACTCTCCACTAAAAGACCTAACTTCTCAATATGTTAACGAAAAAACAGTAGCACTGACAACAAAACCTTACCAAGGTATGCCTGGGTATTTATATTTGGTGGATACTAACAACGGAAGCGTAAAAACTGTCCTAAGAAAAATCCCTGGATTATCAACACTTGTGGACAATGATGCGAGTCAAATTTTGTATTTGAAACAAGAAGGATCGGCTATTTTGTATACATATAACACTAAAAACCAAGCTAATCTAGAAACTGGCATTTCTACATTCCCTGAGAAATGTGTTTGGAGTAAAAAAGATAAAAATATTTTATTCTGCGCAACACCAAAAGAATTTATCGGACAAAACAGTCTAACCGACTGGTACAGAGGCCTTGTTTCTTATTCAGATGAAGTAAAAAGATACGATATAAGAGATGGCTCATACTCTACAGTAGGGGATCTAACTAAGGAATCTGGTGAGGTTATAGATGTAACAAAACCTATCCTAACCGAAAACGAACAGTATCTCATCTTTATAAACAAAAAAGATAACTCTCTCTGGAGTCTAGACCTTACAAAATAAGCCCATCGAGTAAAAACAGAAAACAAATTAAACAACCAAAGTAGATTTGTGATACTTCTTTCTAATATAAAACTCTTGGCCCACAGCAAAGATATTACTTGTTATTAGATAGAGAGCCACAGCAGAGGATATAGTGTAGGCAATAAATGCCATCAAAATAGGGAAGAAATACTTCATTTGCATAGCCATAACTTTTGCTATCTCGTTCTGTGTTCCACCCTCAGAAGAAGGAGCCGTCGCAGAGTTTGCCAAACTAATCTGAAAGTATGTAGTAATGCCGGCTATTATTGCTAGAATGATGCTTTTCTGAGAAATATCAACAAGACCCAAGAACATCATTTTTATTGACTCTGGAGCCCCTACAAAAGAATAGAGTAGCTGTGTGTTTACTTGTGGTAAACCTGATTTCAAAAAGACCCCATAAAGACCGATAAGAATAGGAAGTTGAACGAGGAGAATAATGAAGCCCGCAAAAGGGTTTATTCCATTATCCTTATAATATTCCATAGTCTTCTTAGCTTGCTCTTCTTTATCTTTATACTTATCCTTTATCAGCTGGAGATCTCTCTCTGTGCCTTTCATTTGAATCTGTGCCTTAGAAGCCTTTATGGAAAGGGGAAGTAGTACTATTTTGACAATAATCGTAAATATAATAACAATCACTCCAGCATCAAAAAAAGACAGATTGTCCATCAAAAAAATGAAACCATTATAAAAAGGTGTTGAAATTAAAGTGTGATATAAACCAGTCATTTGATTATACTAACATACCAGAGTCGGAAAGTAACCCTTGGATCTCCTTATGCAATTTAATATAGTCTAGATTCAGAGAATCTTTTTTAAACACGAAAAGTAGCAGGAATCCATCTTTTATTAGTGGTAGTTTCTTTGATACCACAGAATATCCCAGTCTTCTTAATCTGTTTCTCCCAACAGCCATCTTACAAACTTTCTTGGATACAGAGAAAGAAAACTTGCTAAGCGACGACCTATTTGAGTTATTTATGGCTATATATAGCAACAAACTAGGGGAGTTGTGCCTTTTGCTGTTTCCCAATATATGACCGAACTCCTTTCTAGATATCCTCCTATTTTTAGGAAGCATGAGGTTTCTTACTTAGCTACAGTAGTTAGAGCTTTTCGTCCTTTTCTTCTTCGTCTCAAAATAGTGTTTCTGCCTGTTTTTGACTTACTTCTAACTAAAAAGCCATGCGCTTTTGCTCTTTTTCTTTTTTTAGGTTGATATGTTTGAGACATCGTTTTTTAGATTTACTATTAACAGCTTGTACACATATTGTTAACATATTCTTGGTTTTTTAACAAGTGTTATCTTTTTTTCTTTTCTATATAATAAGTGTCTATGGATAGCAAAAAACTTTGGGATAGTGTCTTAGTAGAGATGGAGTTAACTCTATCTAAACCAAATTTTAATACTTGGTTTAAAGACACTTCCATTGTTAGGCTAGAAGACGGAGCTGTTTACCTTGGTGTTCCAAATACTTTTGTTCAGGACTGGTTAGGTAGCAAGTTTCATCACAACATACTAAAAACTCTTAGAAACCTCTCAAGTAATATTCAATCCCTACACTATGTTATCTCCAAAGATGATGGTAGGGAAAAGAAAGAAGACGTAAAGATAAACCAACCAACAAAGGAACTACCTATTGCTGACGTTTATATAAACAAAGAAGATAACCTAAACCCTAGATACACCTTTGAATCTTTTGTTGTTGGACCATTTAACGAGTTCGCTCATGCTGCATCCCAAGCTATAATAAAAAAACCTGGGATTGTTTATAATCCTTTGTTTATATATGGAGGAACTGGTCACGGAAAGACTCATTTGATACAGGCAGTAGGTAACCACATGAAAAACAATGGTAATAAAAAGGTTTTTTATACTACTTCAGAAAAATTCAGCCAAGAATATGTTAATGCGCTTCAGTTAAACAAACCAAACTTCTTCAAGGAGAAGTATAGAAAATACGATGTCCTAATAATGGATGATATTCAGTTTTTCTCAGGAAAAATGAAAATCCAAGAGGAGCTTTTTCATTTATTCAATCATTTATATGAAAACAACAAACAAATAATCTTTTCTTCAGATAAACACCCGGGGCTAATTCAAGATTTAGAAGAAAGACTAAAATCTAGATTTAGTGCAGGTATGATTGTTGATATTCCAACACCAGACAACGAGTCTCGTGCAGCTATAATCCGAAACAAATCTTCTCTAAGCCAATATCCTTTATCAAAAGATATTATCGAGTATTTAGCTTATTCTGTTACAGGAAACATAAGAGAGTTGGAGGGAATTATAAACTCTATAACCTGCCAATCTGACCTTAAAGGTAGAGAACTATCCCTAAATGAGGTGAAGAATTTTGTAAAAAATAATGCAAAACCTAAGAAACTAATATCAACAAAAGAGGTTGTTAAAACAGTGGCTGAGTTCTACAACATCGAGGAACAACTTATTTATGACAAAACTAGAAAAAAAGAAGTTATAAAGCCTCGCCAAATCATAATGTTTATTCTCCGTGAAGATTTTAATATCTCCTATCCTGCAATAGGGGAGAAGTTGGGTGGAAGAGACCACACAACTGTAATGCATTCGTGTGAAAAAATTAAAAACGATATGAAGATAGATGAGATGTTGATTCAGGAAATAAATCAACTTAGGTCTATATTCGTTTAATGTGAATATGTTGTAGATAAGTTGGTGGTAACTTATGGATAATTAAATAACAAAATATGGATAACTTGTTAATTTATAAAAATAGTATTAACTTATACACAATATAGACACACTTATTCACACCTTATATTGTAAATAAATGGCTTATATTATAGAAAAAAATCACTTATCAACATATTTATACCACTAATAGTAATAAATTCTTTAAAAAATAAAATAAATACTATGAACATAGAATGTATAAAAGATAAGTTAGTCTACTCTGTTTACAAGGCAGAAAAGATCACTGGTAAGAATATAACCCTACCTATACTTAGTTGTGTTTTATTAGAAGCGTCAGATTCTCTTCTAACTATAAAAGCCACAAACCTAGATGTTGGAGTAGAGATAACTATGCCTGTAAAAGTCATAAAGCCAGGAAAGATAGCTGTTTCTGGATCTGTTTTGTATAACTTCATTTCAAATATAACAAATGATAAAAATATCTCTCTAGAGGAGGTAAATGGTAACTTGAAGATATCAACAAAACACACAGAATCAGTAATAAAATCTTTTCCAATAGAAGATTTTCCTAATATTCCAAAAGTGGTAAGTGATAAACCTTTCACTTTTAATGTACCTAATCTAATAAAAGGTTTTAAATCTGTTATGTATAGTTCCTCTGTTTCAACTATAAGACCAGTTTTATCTAGTGTACTTATAACTTCAGATGAGGATGATGTGATTTTTGTTGCTACAGACTCATTCCGTTTGGCAGAGAAAAAAATAGGTAGTAAAAAACATAAGGATTTTAATCAGATACTTATCCCTTTTAAAAACATAAATGAGATAATAAGAGCCATAGAGGATATAAAAGATGATGTAGAGGTGTTTTTGAGCGAAAATCAGATAGCATTTTCATATAATGATCTGTATATAACGTCTCGAGTTATAGATGGTACTTTCCCAGATTATAAACAAATTATTCCTAAGGAAACAAAAACAGAAGTTACTATTCTAAAACAAGATTTTGTAAGTGGTTTAAAAATATCAAATATATTCGCAGATAAGTTTAGTCAGGTTATTTTTAATATTTCTCCTAAAGAAAAGATTTTTAAGATTACTACAAAAAATATGGATGTTGGTGAGAATGTAAATAATCTAGACGCTGTTATAAAAGGGGAGGAGTTAGTAATAAGCTTTAATTATAAATATATTATAGATTGTTTTCAGTCGATAGATTCAGATAGTATTTCTCTCTCTTTTTCAGATACAAATAAACCGATGGTTATAAAAGGTGCTTCAGATAAATCATTTTTGTATCTAGTTATGCCAATGAATAAATAATATGTTTAATATTGAAAAACTATTAGAAAAATTTTCAAGGAATATAGATAAACTTGAGTTTGATATAGTAAATGCAATCAATATTATAAAGAGCGAAACAGGAATAAATTTAGCAAAAGAAGACGTGGAAATAAAAAACTATGTTCTATATATAAAGTGTTCTCCAGCAATTAAAAACCGAATATTTATAAGCAAACAAAATATTTTAGATAAGATAAAATCAATAACACCTAACAAGATATTAGATTTGAGATAGTTATTGTGCGAATCCTTGAGATATAGCCCACCTAGAAACTGAGTATTCCCATCTTTCAAATTGAGGATCGTCATAAGGATTTTGTGGTTGTTGTGATGATCTAGGATTATCTTTATCTAACCAATATAAGATAGAATGTACTCCACCAGATAAAACTTCCTGTATTGAGTTATAAGGTATATTCGAGTCCTGAGCCTGGCTTTGAGTTATGTTTGATATACCACCAACCCATTTTCCACGAAGTACAGGCTTTAGATCATAAGAGTCTTCTTTTTGTGGCTTTGTAAAAACCTCATTTGGAATTTCCTTTAAAACTTCATCCATAAAAGCTCTCCACATAGGAGCAACTATTAAACCTGACACTCTTTTTGCCATAGGTTTATTATCGTTATTTCCAGCCCAAGTTCCCACAACAACACTTGGTGTGTAACCAATAATCCACGCATCTTTATAGTTGTTTGTGGTTCCTGTTTTTACTGCGACGGATCTACCAGGGAAGTTGATAACAGAGTTTGCTCCATAAAGTGGTGTTCTAGCGACATTATCAGTTAGAATATCAGATATTTTTCTAGCTACTTCAGGATCCAATACTTGTGTTGGTCTAGTTTTTATTTCTTCTAAAACATTTCCATTTTTATCTTCAACTTTTATTATTCCAGTATAGGGATTTCTGTTTCCTTCTGTAGCAAAAACACCAAAAGCTGAAGTCATATCAAGTAGGGAAACTTCACCACCTCCCAACACAAGCGTTAATCCATATTGATTAGCATTTCCAAGGCTTGTGATACCCATATTTTTAGCTAGTTCGATAGCATCCTTTACTCCAACTAGATACAAGGCTTTAACTGCAGGTATGTTTATTGATTGAGCAAGAGCATCTCGAATAGTCATAGGACCTCTAAATTTGTCATCGTAGTTCATTGGGGCATAGCAACTACCATCGCTCGCAGTAGTGAAATTGTCTATCGCACATTTTGTAGAGAACTGTGTTGGTAGGTCAAACAATACTGTGTCAGGTGTGTATCCTTCGGTAAAAGCTTGTGCGTAAACAAACGGTTTAAATGTGGAACCAGGTTGTCTGTGAGCAGTTGTTACATTAAAATTTCCATCTATTTTTGTATCAAAATAGTCTCTCGAACCAACCATAGTTAAAATAGATCCTGTCTTTGGATCAATAGCTACAAAAGCGTCGTTTGAACCATTAAAATCTCTTTCATTTGATTCTGCGTATTTTTTTGCTATGGATTCAGCCTTCTCTTGTAGGTTGTAATTTAAGGTTGTTGTAACTCTTAATCCTCCTTGTTCTAAAACATCAGAGCCGTATTTTGTTTCTAGATAATCCTTTATAAACATAACAAAGTGTGGAGCGAGGATTCCTTTGGATGATTTTGGGAGAAATTCCACAACTTCTTTTTTTGCAGATTCGTATTCCTCCTCTGTTATTTTCTTTTGATTAAACATTTCCCTCAAAACTATATTTTTTCTTTCATCTAGTTGATCTTTGTGTAGTCCATAAGGTGAGAGGTATGAGGGTCTCTGGGGTATAGATGCAATATAAGCTGCCTCGGCTAGAGTTACATCTAAAGCATTTTTTCCAAAAAATGTTTGTGCAGCTTCTTCTACACCATAAGTAGTGCCTCCGTAAGGATTTTCATTAAGATACATACTTAAAATCTCTTCTTTCGACATAGCTTTTTCTAGTTTGAGGGCCAGTACTATTTCCTTGAGTTTTCTGGCTATTGTTTTATCTCCAACTAAAATCGAGTTTTTTACTACTTGTTGGGTGATAGTAGATCCACCTTGTGCAAATTCACGAGATAAAGTGTTGGCAATAACAGCTCTCAAAAAAGATGTAGGTTTAAAACCAGAATGATTATAAAAATCCTTGTCTTCTATAGATATAGTAGCTTCTTTTATATAGGGAGAGATTTTTTCTATCGGGACAATAGTCCTTTTTGTTTTTTGGAAAACATCGTAAAGTAAGATTTTACCAGTGGAGTCATAAATCTTGGTAGATTGCCCCACTTTTCTTTCCTCGATAGTGTTTAGGGATGGAATTTTAAAAGTAGACACCCAAATTAACAAAAAACTGGTTGCTAGTATTCCACAAGATAATAAAAAAACAGAAATATTACGCACTCCATGCTCACGTAGTAGGTTTATTTTCATGATTCGTATTCTACCACATTTATGATAAAGTAATATCATGTTTAATTTTTCTAAGCCTAAAATAAATACAGATATTCAAAAAATAGACGATATTCTGAATCGGGGGACAGAGGAAATTTTCGTGAAGGAACATTTGCGAGAAGCTCTCCTTTCTGGAAAACAACTAAGGGTAAAACTTGGTATTGATCCTACAGGTCCAGCAATACATTTGGGGAGAGCAATTCCTTTAAGAAAATTGAGAGCATTTCAAGAACTGGGTCATAAAATAGTTTTGATAATTGGTGACTTTACCGCTCGGATAGGGGACCCTTCAGACAAGTTAGAAAAAAGACCAATGTTAACAGATGTAGAGATTAAGAAAAATCTTGAAAATTATTTAAAACAAATTTCACTTATTTTAGATATTAAAAAATCAGAGATCCGATACAACTCTGAGTGGCTTGCAAAGATGGATTATATTGAAACAGCGAAACTTTTAGAATGTTTTACTGTTCAACAAATGTCTCGCAGAAGAAATTTTCGCGAGAGGCTTGAATCGGGACAGGATATTTTTGTGGTGGAGTTTATGTACCCAGCTTTACAGGGTTATGACAGTGTTATGGTTAAATCTGATATAGAGATAGGTGGATTTGATCAGTTGTTTAACTTACAGGCTGGAAGGATAGTTCAAAAGAGATATGGTCAAAAGGAGCAGGATATTATGACTCTATCTATGTTGAGTGGAACAGATGGAAGGAAGATGTCTTCTTCTTGGGGTAATATTATTTCTATTGTAGATACGAGCGAGGATATGTTTGGAAAGGTTATGTCTATAAAAGACGAACTTATATATAGCTATTTTTTGTTATGTACGGATTTGCCAATGAGTGATATCGAATCAATAAAAGAGTCTATAGATTCCGGAAAAAACCCAAGAGATTTTAAGGTTCATTTGGCACGAGAAATAGTGGCTCTATATCATGGACAAGAAAAAGCAAGAATTGCTGAGGAGAAATTCGACAGTACTTTTTCAAAAGGTGTTATTCCTGAAGATGTTGTAGAGGTTGCTGTAGCTATGGGGTCTAGTCTGGTTGATGTTCTAGTCACTCAACAGGTTGTTATTTCGAAATCCGAGTTTAGACGATTGGTTTCTGAGGGAGCAGTAACCAACCTTGATACAGATATTAGAATATCCAATTACGAAGAAAAAGTTGCAAGTGGAGTATATAAAATAGGGAAGAGAAGATTTATAAAAATTAAAGTTTTATAAATTATGGTAAAAATAAAACCACCATAAAGGTGGTTTTATTTTTACCATAGGTCTTGATCATCGAAACTATCTTCAGGGAGAGTTTCGTCTTCTTCCTCCTCGAGGTCATCAAGGGACAACAAGTCATCATCCTTTGCTTTAGACTTTCCTTTACCAGATGTTTTTCCTGGAATTGACGCATCATCAAAATCGTCTGCATCGTCATCTGCGTCATCTAACACATCTTTTATTTCTTCGTCATCATTCATGTTTTTTTGTTGGTTTTATTTTAATTGCTTGCGCTTGGCATATTTGTATCAAATTATATATTTTTTGCAAATTCATTTTTTTGTGGATAAGTAGGAGGGGTTTTTAATGACTTTTTTTTGATATAATATAAAGATGAAATTATTTTTTAGGTTATCTATCCTATTATTTTTTGTATCTTTTTTTAGTGTTGCTAACGCAACAGAGTTTTCTGATAATTTTGATACAGACCCTTTCCTGGGGAGGTGGGTTAACGAAAGAGGAACATCTGTTTGGGATGGAACAAATTTTGAAATTGATATGGGGGATAACCAGGCTCGGCCTGCTTCAAGGTATGTAGAAACTAGTCCTGGATCACTAGATCAAGAAGCACAAGTAACTTTTCTTCATACTAATCTACTAAACTCAGTGACCCAAGGCGGTCCGGCTGTTCGTTTTAAAAACGACGGTACTGATGAGTGGTATTATGTCACTGTAAACGCATCAGCAGATACTTACACTTTATTTAGAAACACAAGTGCTGGTCCAACACAGTTGGCACAAGGTACCATATCACTTACAACAGGGGACTTTTTAACTATTAGATTGGCTGCAGAGGGTGGAGTTGGTAGTAATGTGACTCTTTCTGTGTGGATTTTAAATCATGGATCTACAAAACCATCTGACCCAGGATGGATAGGTGCGAGTGGAAGTCCAGATCTTGTTTATGTTGATTCAGATGCAAATCGACTAGACGATTCTATGAATACACAGGTGGGTATTGCTGGTGAAGCAACAGGTTCAGCAACAGACTCCAGACATGACTATTTTAAAGCACGAGCAATTTCAGATAGAGGAGGAGTTTCTCCTACACCGACCCCAACTCCCACACCAACGCCAACACCTTCAGACACCACACCTCCAGTTATTTCGAGTATATCAGTATCAACAATCACCACTAGTGGAGCAACTATTACATGGACTACAAACGAGTCTTCCACAGCCTACACTCAATACGGACTTACCACAGCATATGGTTCATCCGCTAACTCTGGAGGAACAACATCACACTCGGCTACATTAACTGGTCTGTCTTCAGCAACTACATATAACTTTAGGATTTTGGCTACAGATACATCAAACAACAATACTACATCAGCCAATCAAACTTTCACTACTAGTAGTCCGGCTCCTGCACCAACACCAACACCAACACCAACGCCGACTCCAACTCCAACTCCAACTCCGACACCTACGCCCACTCCCACACCAACGCCGACCCCATCACCTACATTGTCTAATTATCCAATAGAGATTATTCAACCTCAGCCAAACTTAACTACACTGAGTAGATATTACAAAGCTTACCCTGGTATTGAGTATAAGGTTCCTGTAGGAGTTTTTGGAGGTGCTTATCCATTCATATATTCCCTTGTAACTTCTCCTTCTGGAATGATTATAAATTCACAAACTGGAGTAATAACATGGTCAAACCCAACGACTTCAGGATCTCCTCATAACGTAACTGTTCGTGTGACTGGAGCAGACGGACAATCTACAACTAGGAGTTGGACAATAACTGTAACAACATCAGGTTTCTTATTTATTGATGCTGTAAACGGAGTACATGCGCAGGGTTTTGGATGTACATCAGGATGTGGAACTGGCAGTATATCGAACCCATTCAGGTCACTTCTAGATGTCTACCGCGGAACAGACTATGCCTCCATGTCTGATTCAACTTATTCTGGAAACTTTATGTACTTTAGAGGTGGAACCTATGGTTTGGAAGGTTATATAGAGTATGATCCAGTAGATCCGCAACAATTATCAGGTTTACAGTGGAGAGGTCCGGCTAAGCCACTTGTGTGGATGTCATACCCAGGAGAATCAGTTGTGATTGATCACAACTTAATATCCGGATCAAGCGGTCACTTTATAGATTTTAGAAATGGAAATTCAAATGACGCCTATATACAAGGTATAAGATTTAGAGATATGCGTAATCACGCGTTTAGACTTACCTATAATAGAGCAGTTTTTTTCGAAAATTATTTTGAAAATCTCGGTCCTGGTGCAAGTGGAGTGAACTCATCCTTCATTATGTTTACAGGTAGAAATGCTGGAACTTCTTACTATATGTTTGTTAGAGATAACATATTCACCAATCTAAATATTGGAGCATATATAAAAACCTACGGATTGGTTTCTTCTGTTATTGAAAACAATTCATTCTTTAATCCTTCCGGATCTCCTATGGAGGGTATAGCCTTGAAAGCAAATGATAGATACGTAGAAGTTAGGTCTAACTTCCTAGATGGAAATTTTGGAAGCGGTGCGATAAATGGAAACTGGGCAGATTCAGGTGATTTTATTATAAGACATAACAGAATAATCAATTCTCCATCTAGTTATTCATCTGGCGACGCTGCTATGACTATCAACTTTCATGGTTCAACTAACTTTCCTGTGTATATATACAGAAATACAATAGAAGGAACTGTTTTGTTGAGGTTCGGAACTACTGGAAACGGTCCATTCAATTTTTATAATAATGTTCTGGTGAACGAAGATTCAGGTACTCCATCAGGAAGTCACATAAGTCACTATCAAGTAACCGACCCATCTGTACTGGTCTTATCAAACAACCTTGTTGGCTACGCGTCTAGCAATATTCTGGATTCTCAGGGTAACTTAACATCAGGCTACTCTTCTTATTTGGGTAATTACGGCTACCAGTTATCTAGTGGCAGTTCACCTGTGCCAGCTCCAACACCAACACCTAGTCCTACACCTACACCTACACCTACACCGACTCCAACTCCTACACCAACTCCGACTCCTACACCAACTCCGACTCCGACACCCACATCCTTAGCTGGAGATATAAATTTGGACCACATAGTCAACTCTCTAGATTGGTCAGTAATGAATTCAGTTTGGTTTACAAGCAACTCAAATTCAGATTTGAACTCGGACGGCTTAGTCAACTCTCTAGACTTTGCAAGACTTTCATCTAATTGGGGTCTGACTTGGTAGCATAACTCTATCAAGGTTTATTATTGTAATTAACCTTGTCATTGTGTAGAGTGTACCTATGTTTATAGACGAACTAACACTTAATATATGGGCTGGAAATGGTGGTGATGGAATAGTCTCATGGATGCATGAGAAGGGTATTGATCATGCTGGTCCAGGAGGGGGTGATGGTGGAAGAGGGGGAGACGTGTACCTTAAGGGTGTTCATGATATAGGTAAACTTGCCGAGTATAGGTTTATCAAGGATTTTAAAGCGAAAGATGGTGAAGATGGTCATGGAAACTGTATGCACGGCAAGGCTGGGGACGATCTAATAATAGAGTTCCCAATAGGTACAGTTGTTACCAATACAGAGACCGGAGAGTTTGTAGAGGTTTTAACTGACGAACCCGTTTTCTTTTTGAAGGGTGGTAATGGTGGATACGGAAATGAACATTTTAAGGGATCAAAAAATATAAGACCAAAAGAATCTACTCCAGGTAAACCAGCACAAGGCGGAGAGTTTTTTGTTGAGCTAAAATTGGTTGTAGACCTTGGTTTTGTTGGTTTGCCAAATGCGGGTAAATCAAGTTTGCTAAACAGTATAACAAGAGCTAAAGCAAAAATAGGTAATTATGCTTTTACAACATTGTCACCTAACCTCGGTGAATTTTACGGGTTTATACTTGCTGATATTCCAGGGCTCATAGAAGGTGCGTCTACTGGTAAAGGTTTGGGTTATAAATTTTTAAGACACGTCTCAAGAACAAAAGCTTTGTTACATTGTATTTCTTCTGAAAACGAAAACCCTATGGAGGTTTATCAAACCATAAGAAGTGAACTTGGGAAATATGATGAGGGGCTACTTAGTAAAACTGAAATAATTTTATTTACAAAAACAGACATGGTTGATTCTGAGACTTTAAAATCAAGAATGAATCTTTTCAAAAAAACAAATGAATACGTTCTTGGCGCATCTATTGTTGACGACCGATCCTTAAAAACATTAGCCGATGAGTTGGTAAAGATTCTTAGAACCTTGTAATATAGTTGAATATGGATAGTAAATACAAGATGACAATAGGCCTTGAGATCCACGCCGAACTCAAAACAAAGAGCAAGATGTTTTGTGGCTGTTCTAACTCTCCAGAAGCTGGATTGCCAAATAGTCACGTTTGTCCTATTTGCATGGGTCACCCAGGCACACTTCCAGTCATAAACAAGGAGGCCGTGAAGTCTGTTTTAAGGGTTGGGGTTGCTGTTGGTGGGAAGCTTGCCGACTTTACTGAGTTTGATAGAAAAAACTATTTTTACCCTGATATACCAAAAGGCTACCAGATTAGTCAGTATAAATATCCGCTAATATCCGGTGGAAGTTTGGCCGGAGTTAGTTTAACTAGAATTCATCTAGAAGAGGATACAGCAAGGTCTGGTCACGAGACTCCTGGAGTTAGTTTGGTGGATTTCAATAGAGCGGGCGTTCCACTTATGGAGCTTGTTACAGAGCCGGTTATACATAGCAGTGATGAGGCGATGAACTTTGCCAGAGAGCTACAATTGCTTTTGCAATATTTAGGTGTATCTGATGCTAATATGGAAAAGGGGGAGATGCGTGTTGAGGTAAACATATCTGTGTCAAAGGATGATAAGTTTGGAACAAAAGTTGAAGTAAAAAACATTAACTCTTTTCGTGCTGCAGGCAAGGCTATTGATTTTGAGTTTGAGAGGCAAGTCGATCTTTTAGAGAGGGGAGAGAAGGTGGTGCAGGAAACTCGTGGCTGGGATGAGAACAAAGAAAAAACTTTTTCTCAAAGACTAAAAGAGTCAGCAAATGATTACAGATATTTTCCAGAACCAGACCTTCCAAAGATTTTTGTTTCAGAAATTCCAGAATTTTCTATTTCTAAACTAAAGGAGACTCTTCCTGAGCTTCCACAAGATAAGCGAGAAAGATTGGTAAAGGAATTTGGTCTGAAGCCCTCAGATGTTGAGGTGTACATAAATAACAAAAAAGCAGGTAACTTTTTTGAGTCAGTAATAAAGATAATTGGATCATTGGGGGGTGATACAGTCCAAGTCGCTTCAAACTACATAACATCTGACATCATCGGTTTATCAAAAAATTCAGGAAACGATTTTGTTTTGGGTGGGATTTCAGAAGAGTCTTTTTCTGGAATTATAAGGATGATAAAAAGTGGAGATCTATCTTCTCGTGGGGCCAAAGATATTTTAAAAATAATGTTTGATGTTGGTGGTGATCCAAAAATTATTGCAAATGAAAAAGGTTTAATTCAAAAAAGTGATCCAGAAGAATTAAAAAAAATAATGAAGGAAATAATTTCAGCTAATCCAGAAAGTGTGGCTGGTTATAAAAACGGAAAAGATTCTCTACTACAGTTTTTTGTGGGGCAGGGAATGAAAGCAACTAAAGGTTCAGGTAATCCAGAATTACTAAAAACAATCACCCTGGATTTACTTAAAGAATAGACACTAAAAATGCCACCTAACTGGTGGCATTTTTAGTGTCTATTCCTCGTCCATTAGATGCTTGACGATAAGTTTTCTAACCTCCTTCTTTGTACTTTTTCTAAGTCCGGTACCCATCTCTATTTCCTGAATTACAGTCTCCAGATCTTCGATTTTATAAACTCTATAATTGTTCATTGGGTGACGGTGTGCCTTGAGCTTACCACTCTTGTCCCAGTTGCGTAGAGTTAGTGGTGATACACCAAGAATCTTAGAAGCCTGCTTTATTGTTATATATAGATTTGCCATTGATTTTACTTATTATAAGATTAATAATCATTTATAAACATTGATACTTGGTATATATAGATTATATATACTTTAAACATCTATATCAATCTTATATACAAAGAAATTGTGGATAGAGAGGATATACTTTGTTTTGAATAATAACCATATTTACTGGGGATGTAGATTGGCTATTGTGGTGATTAAATAACTTATATATTTTATCGAGATAGTGTTCAATATCTATTAAGTCTAAGCATCAACCGTGTCTATATGGGTCGGGGATACTCAAATACCTGGGGATTAATTAGTAGAATCTCATTCTGCTCATATTAATGAGTATTGTTCTGAATAAAAGGTGTCAGTGGTGTCGTGCTGTCACCAACAATATAGACCAGATCGTTTCAAAGTTCACAGAAAAAATAATATAACAATTATCCGATAAATTGGAATTTATCAACGTATTTTTGGCAATCTCGAAATAGCATAGGTAAAATTTTTTATATTGTTATAAAAAATAATTTACCTTTAAATATAAAATAATGTTATAATTATTTTATGTCTAATAAAAAGAAACACCTATCTTTTGAAGAAAGATTTTTAATAGAAAAGATGCTTAGTAAAAAACATGACTTGTTGTCTATTTCGAATACTCTAGATAGATCCATATCAACCATAAGCTTAGAGATAAGGAAGAATGGTGGTGTGGGTTTATATAGTGCATCAGAGGCTCAAAATAGGGCATCAGTATTACAAAGAAAAAAGAAGAGCGCTTTCAATAAGGTAATGAGAGATCCCTCACTAGAAAAATTTGTAGTAATAAAACTCAAAGAGAATCTATCTCCAGAACACATCTCAATACTGTCTAAGTCTGAACAAGGAGTTTCTTATGTTAGTCCAAAGAGTATAAGGAAATACATTAAATCTAAATATATTTTGTAATACACTACATATATAAACATATATAAACATTGATATTTGAATATATAAGATGATTAAGCTTTATAAATATATAAATTTTATATAATCATTAATAATAAATATTATTTTGTTACGTGGCCCATAACAAGCACCTTAGTCGGTAATTTAGTGTGGGGTATGGATCACACAACAGTCTAAAGTCTTATTTATTTGCCCAAAATTGACCATATACTTCGTATTAGATACTGATATTTTACCTAGGGTGGTATTTTTTAAACACAAGGTGTCATCATAAAAAATAATTTAATTTACCGTGAGAACCGTCTAGTCAACAGGGATGCCTGGAAGCATCCCAAACAAGTCATTCTTCACTGGCCACACAGCGGAG
>JBEBJP010000008.1:0-25120 GCA_040079825.1 Parcubacteria group bacterium | reverse complement strand
GAGACAGCTCTAGACCACCATCTTGCACGCTCTCTATAAGCTGAATTACTGTCCATTATCCATTCTGTGATTCCACAGATTTCTTCTTTTTTAATACCATAAGCGAACAAATAATCTCTCAGTGATTTATCTTGGTCAAATACAGAGAGGGCAAAATCTTTTATTGTAATTTTATTATCTGTTATCTCACATTTAAAATTTTCTGGATTTATAATACTTGTTCGTCCCGACAAAAACTTATCAAAAGAGATGCTGTCGACCCCACTTCTAAGAAGAATCAGCTCTTCAAACCTAGATTTAAAAAAAGATTTTGTTATATCGTCTGTTTTTATTTTGCTTATAGCAAAAGCTAGATCAAAGTCAATAAATACACTATCTAGAACTTCAGGCTTACTTTGTAAATAATAATATGAATTATAAAAACACTGAATTAGAAAAACTATTACCCAAAAAGTAAAAAGTATAGCTGTAATACCGTTTACTTCTGGTTTTATATTAATAAGATAAGTACTTGGAACAAATCTTTTAAATATTTGTAAAAATATAAAAATAGCAAAAGAGATTATAAATAAAAACCTCAATATCTTTTCTACATATTTTCTAACATGATGCGGAAAATAGTTTTCTACAGAAAATACAGGGGTATATAGGTCTTCTACGATTTTTTTTATTTGCTTTATGTCCATAATTAAACAAAAAATTGATTAATCCCCCATATAAATATATTTAAAATCATGAACGGACCAAAAAACCAAAAAAAATAAACTATCACTCCTGCAAAAATTGTAACCAGAACGCTTAGTAAACCAATAAAAATAAATAGTGAGCGAATACAGACTCCAACTATCCTCATAAGAGAATTAAAAATAAAACTTTCCCATATAGCACTATTTCCATAATCTTTTATTCTCTCCCATGGTGCAAATATCGTCGAAAATAAAACTGGTATTGAGAAAAAATTGTATACAAAAGCAATAAAGTTAAACCAGATATTTTTTATATCTTTTAAAGCCAAACCATAATGCCAAAGCAAATAATAAGGTATCGCAAGAAGAAAACTCATTTGATTATTATACAACTATTTTTATTGAGTTTAAACAAGTATTTACACAAATCCTGGGAAAAAATCTACTTTAATATTTTTCTTTGGAATACCCATTTTGTTTAGTGCATCTTTGAAAGCCTCAACCATAACATGCGGACCTGAGATAAAATATATTCTCTCTTTATAGTCAGGTACTTCCTTCATGATCATCTCACTAGTTACCATACCCACTCTCTCGTTTGATTTAAGACTTTCCTGTGCAGAGTTCACGACATATAAAGTTCTTAGCCCAGTTTTAGTTTCTGCTTCATCAAAAATATCTTTATATGCAATATCTTTAGAAGTTTTGTTGGAATAGAAAAGAACAACATCCCTCTTTTGTTCAGTATCTATAATATATTTAGCCATTGCTCTAAAAGGTGTGACCCCTATGCCTCCAGCAATCCAAACCATTTTCTGAGCTTTGTCATCAGGCAAAATGAACTCTCCGGCAAGACTACCTGCATATATTTTTTCTCCTACCTTTAGTTCGCCAAGCCTCAACTTAAAACTACTAGATTTATCGTAGTATTTTACCCCAAGTTTTATCTCGTTTTCAGTTGGAGAAGAAGCAATAGTAAAATATCTTCTGTTTCCTCTTGAATCAGGTTTATTCACACCCAATGTCCACTCAAGATACTGACCAGCTTTAAACGATAGTTTTTTATTTGGCTCAAATCTAAATTCATCCACATCTCCATTAGCATTTATTGTACTTTTTGACACCAGTTTCAAAACAAGTTTATCTTTAGGACTTATTATGAAAGAAAATAGATTGCCAACAATAAGAGCGAGCTCTGGAGATGAATATATTGGCCCAATATTGAACTGTGCTCCAAATAATCCCCCTACCAACAAACCATAAACCATTTGCATTTTTTTAGTTGGTGGAGTTGTCAAAGGCTCTGTTAGCATGATACTACCGAAGAAAATAGCTGGACCAGATACAAAACTTGCCATAAATACTTCAGTTAAATTTTGACCAAGTGTGTAAGCAAATAAAATATTAGTTAAGATCGCAGTAACAAGAAATGAAAAGAATAGCTCAAATCTTCGAACCTTTCTTAAAATCAGAAAACCTAAAATAGCGACAGGTGCAAGGAGTGAAATGCTCCCAACCCACCACGCTCCCATTCCCATCCCAAAAAGTGCAGGTAAGAAAACTGCAATAGCTACTGGATTAAAAATATGTTTTTTATTAATAGCAAAAATATACTTTGAAGCCATAGCCAAAAAACCAATCAATGCTATAAAAAGGAAATCATAAAAAGACTTACCCGGAAAAAGTATAAAAAAAAGTATTAGAGCAGTAATAGCAGATGATTCTGCATTTGTTTCGACTTTAAATATTTTTGCAAACAAAAAATTTGAAAAATAGGTAGTAAGAAATAATAGAACAAGAGTCCCAACTAAACTTATGGCACCATAATAAATAAAACCAAACAAACTGAAAGCGATAGAAACAAAAACAAGAATAAAAAGTCCATACAAAACAAGTTTGTACATAGTTATTTTATTCAAGAAATTATCAATTGTGGTCATATGTTTATTATGCCACAAATAATTCTGCATTAAAATGTTCAGATTTTGAAATAGTAAAGTCTGAATTTAGGATTAAATATTCAAATTTGAAATGTTCTAACAAGATATCTGGCAGAACAAAAAATAAAGCGGTTGTTAGTAAATCAGATAAAAGTGTCGATTCTGAAACTACCCAAACAGCCTCTATGTGTTTTGGAGAAGATAAAGTTTCCGGATTTATAATATGATGAAAATTTTCCCACCTTCGACGATTTCCAGCTGAACCACATAGACTTTTATTTGATAGATCCAAAATACCTACAATTTCCTCCGTGTTTTGTGGATTTTCTAAACCAACCTTTAGAACTTCTGAATCCGTGCTTCTGTGTCTCATATCCCCACCCGCATCAACACAGTAATCCAAGATCTCTTCCTCTTCTAAAATATCTGAGACTATATCTACTAGATACCCCTTTCCACCAGCACCAAAATCAAGCAGAGTTGGCTTCTTCAAAGTAAGCTTGGGTTTATCCCAAGTCATTACTTCGTTCCATAAAGGAGGCTTACTTAATTCTCCAACTTTGAGAGAATATTCCGCATCATACCCAGCATCTACTAACACTTGGCCGATAAGAGGTGTGACACTTCCAGATGAAATGTCGTAAATTTTTCTATAAAGACTGATCATTTTGTCTGCATCATCTGGCAAAATATACTCACCAGACTCTTTTGACATCTTGGTTACCAGTGAATCCTGACGGAATCTAGAATAATCAATATCAAATTTTGTAATTCTATCTTTTATCTTACTCAACAAAAAAGCCTCCTCTTCTTGAGAAAGCTTTTTTGTTATATCTATAACCCACTTTGTACCAATAGCATCAAATTCAAATTTTGTCATAGAAATATGAAAATTGAACTTTATGCTTTTGCCTGTACTTTGATTTTCTCAATAGCATCGTTGAATCCTTTAGGAGTAAGAGATGACCCAGATACTTTACTCAAATTTACTTCAGATATTTTTTTACCAACTACTAAAGTCTTGTAACCACCGATAAAATTATCTTGCATTTTTGCAGAAATACTTTGTGTCGCTCTCTTAGTGACTTTTGCATCAGAAATAATACCCCCCTTCAATGTAACTTCGACACCAAGCTCTTCCAAACCAGCAGGAGAAACATACTCACCAACAGAAGTATAAACTCCATCCTTATAAATAGAAGAAGTTGTGTTTTGGATAGGAGTAGGTGCAGGAGTTGTTAAACTATCATTTACTGTCTCTTTTTTTGTGTACATGAAGGCTCCGTATGACGCTACTGCCACAACCAGAATACCCACAATAATTGCCACGCTGGGACTTTTTTTATTTGTACTTTCCATGTGTTTCGTTTGATTAAATTAATAAAACCATCCGTACATTTTAACATCTATCAAGAAGACTGCCAAGAATACCCAATTGAGTTAATTAATTTGAATTTATCCTATATTTATAGGTTTATTTTAGAGGCAATGATTTTGCTGTAGAATTCAAAGCATTTACTAGAGAATCTGTATGGAAATTATTTTTTATTTTAGTTTTCCAATCTTTATCAGTTGTTAGTATATTAGGATCAACACCTCTACCCTCTATAGGCTGGTTATCATCCCTCAAAGTAATACTGTTTACCAAAAGCAACGAGTATTTTGTATTCTCATCTATAACCGTAGTTATTGGAAATGTATTCTCTACAGTTCCCCACCCTCGAGTAGCAACGCCTACTGTTTTACCCATGTTTAGGCGCTTGAACGTAGCTGATATTACTTCGGCGGTAGATTGAGTCATATTGTCAGTTATGATAGCAATCTCACCAAAACGATCTAATAGTGAAAACTTTTGTTGTGTAGTTCTAATAGTTTCATATTTTCCTTGATGAAATAAGTCAAAAGCATACTGATTTGGTCCTTTAAACAAACCCACAAAGTTCTGAACAAAGTCCAATGAACCACCAACATTTCCACGCACATCTAGTATCATACTGTTTAAACCAGGAGTAGTAGAAGCATGATCAACTGCTTTTGCAAATTCAAGAAAAGTCGTTGGTGATATTTTTGACATATAAACGTACAGAGTTTTGCCTATTTTGCGACTGAAAACTGTAGGCTCTATTTGGTTTGAATCATAAGCACTCTTATTGTCTGGGCTAGTTAATACTTTTTTTGCGTATGTAATTTTTTCTAATTGAGCTTTTGCTTCTGGAGATGTAGAAGCTTTTAACTGTTGACTCTTGGTTTCAAAAGCTTTGGCAACCTCTTCAGCACTTGCGCCTTTCGCAACACCAAGATCTTTATATAGATCGTTAGACGGATTAATGTTACTTACATTTTGTCGTAAATTTTTCTCTTCTGTTTGAGAGAGTACTCCACTTCTGCCATTTGGTTGCAAGTTATACGTAACAACCATCACTGTATCGAGCGCCAACTTTTTTTTAATATCTGTGCTGGACGAGCTTGAGAAAGCCAATGCGAACATTTCTGCTGTTCCTGTCCTAGTAGATGATGCTAAAGAAAAAGTTTTTCCTGTTACTTTTTCCAAAGAAAGTCTGAACATCTCATCCAGATTATACTGTGCAGGTTCTGCCCAATAGTTTTTTTCTATAAGATCATAAGCTTCCATAACAAAACCAACATAAACATCCTCTGACTCTACTGTCTTTACCTTACTGCTAAAATATTTATTTGTAGAATTTAAATAATAGCCACCAGAAGCTAGGATTCCAACAAAAACAATAATGGAGATGATTTTCTTCATAAAACTATTATAACAGTATGAAAATAATTTTCAAAAACTAAGCTGTCTTTTCACCCTGCTCTCTCCACAGTGCTTTATAGAGACCGTCTTTGTTGAACAGTTGTTCATGTGTTCCTTCTTCAACCAAACCACCCTTCTCTAAAACAAAAATCTTGTCACTATGTAAAATAGTTGAGAGTCTGTGTGCGATCATGACAGTAATCAAGTTTGGTTTTATTTTTGTTATATTTTTTATTGTCTCTGTAATATCTTTTTCAGTCATTGAATCCAAACTAGGTGTAGCCTCATCAAATATTATTAGGTCTGGATTACGTAGCAGTGCTCTAGCTATCGCCAAACGCTGTCTTTCTCCACCTGATATTTTTATTCCACCCTCACCTATTTTTGTGTCCAAACCTCCACCATTTCTCTCTATTATCTTTATCGCTGAAGAGTGTTTCAAAGCTTCTAAACACTCTTCATCTTTAGCATCAGGCTTAACAAATAATAAATTTTCACGTATTGTTCCTGCAAATAACTGAGTCTCTTGAGAAACATACCCAACTCTTCTTCGTAATAAATCATAATCTACAATTTTCGAATCTACACCATTTAACAATATTTCACCATTTGTTGGTTTATATAGTCCAAGTAAAAGTTTTATGATTGTAGTTTTACCGGCTCCTGATGGCCCGACAAAAGCGATTGTTTCGCCTTTTTTTATGGTTAGGTTTACATCGTTTATAGAAGCCACTCCAGTTTCGTTATATACAAAACTAACATCTTTATATTTTATTTCTTCTAGATTTTCCAAAACAAAAGCATTATCTGGTTTTTGCTCTGGTTTCATATCTAGAACCACCTGCAACTTTTCCATACTTGCCTTTGTTTCTTGATAAGTATTTGCAATATTTCCCAACATGTTCAAAGGTTCAATAATATAAAATAGATATATGTACAAAGTAAAAAATTCACCAAAAGAAATCGCACCTCTCCAGATAAGCCATAGCATCAAAAGCAACAAAGAAGAACGTACGAAGTTAATAAAAGTTCCTTGTATGAAACTTAGATAACGAATAAGTTTTATCTTCTTCAGTTCTAGATCAAGAATTCTTTGGTTTACAACGTTCAGCCTTTTTGTTTCTTGATCTTCAAGACCCAAACTTTTTACCAATTCTACATTACGTAAAGTCTCTGTTGTTGAGCCAGCAAGAGCTGCTGTTTCTGTAACAATCTGCTTCTGTGCATTTTTTATTTTTCTCGACAGTAGAAACTGAATAAAACCAACAATAGGAATTAAAGAAAAATAAACTGAACCAATTATCCAGTTAACATAAAAACCATAAGAAACAACAAAGACCATGCTAATAATGGTCATAAATATGATTGCAATAAAACTTGTTATCAGTGTTTGAGCATCGGTTCTAGCCTTTTGAAGTTTTTGCAAAAGTTCGCCAGATCTCTGATCTTCAAAAGCTGAATACGGCAAAGAAAATGAGTGATTTATACTGTGCGAATAGAGGTTTGCACCTACTCGTTGAGTTATTATGCTTACATAATAATCTTGGAAATTCTTTGCAACTCTAGAAACAAAAGCTACGGCTATAGATAACAACAATAATAGTGTTACACCGAGAAAGAATTCCACACCAGAATAATCACTAGCGTGAGAAGCATACCTATCTACTATGAGTCTAAAAATTTGTGGATCAAGTAAAGAAAAAACCTGGTTTATTGTTGCCAAAACCAAAGCTCCAACGAGAATTTTCTTCTGTGTCTTGATGTATTTAAGCAATAATTGCATAGAGGAAATCATACCATATTAGAATTTTATAATCTCCTTTGATATAATATTTGCATGGACCAAAAACTAATAGACGATTTAAAGCTAAATTTTGAAGGAGATATAGATAATTCTAAAGAAACATTAAAAACATACTCAAGAGATGCAAGTTTATTTAAAATCACACCAAAACTTGTCATCTTCCCAAAGAACAGTAAGGACGTCCAAGGTGCAGTAAAGTGGATAAATAGAAACAAAAATGATCATCCGGAACTATCCATAACACCAAGGTCTGCTGGTACATGTATGAGTGGCGGTTCCCTAAACGAGTCTGTGATTATGGACTTTACTAGGTACATGAACAAAGTATTGGAAGTTTCAGGTGACCATGGCATCGTTGAACCAGGATGTTTTTATAGAGATTTTGATAAAGAAACTCGAAAGAAAGACCGAATCATGCCCGCTTATACTGCATCCAGAGAGATCTGCGCTGTAGGCGGAATGTTGGCCAACAATGCTGGCGGTGAGAAAAGCGTAAAATATGGAAAAGTTGAAAATCATGTAAAACATTTAAAAGTTGTATTTTCAGATGGAAATGAATACCTAGTTAGACCTATGAGTCTTTGGGAATTGGAACAAAAAATATCCAAAAATGATTTTGAAGGAAATATTTACAATAAACTTTTTACTCTTATAAAGGAAAACTATGATGAGTTAACGAAAGCCAAACCACAAGTTTCCAAAAATTCATCTGGTTATTATCTTTGGAATGTTTATGACAAGCAAACTGATACTTTTGACCTATGTAGGCTAATAACAGGATCCCAAGGCACCCTAGGCATAGTCACAGAAATAAATTTTGGATTAGTTCCAGTACCAAAATACTCTAACCTACTCGTTGTGTTTCTTCCTTCTCTAGATCACGTAAGTGAGTTGGTTACTAGAATACTTCCATACAAACCAGAAAGTTTAGAAACATACGACGACAAGAGTATGATACTCGCTGTACGATTCTTTTTCGATTTCTTTAAACAACTAGGTTTCTGGGGCGCGATTAAGTTAGGACTTCAGTTTATACCTGAAACATTTATGATTCTAACTGGTGGAGTGCCAAAACTTATCTTGATGATTGAATTTACTGGACAAAACCCTGAAGAAGTTAGATCCAAACTGACTGAAATCAAAGACCATATCAAAGATTTTCATTTTAAAATGAGAATAACTAAAAATACAGGTGAAGCAGAAAAGTATTGGGATATAAGACATGAAAGTTTCAATCTATTAAGAAAACATGTTCACGGCAAACGAACTGCCCCTTTTATAGATGACATAGTTGTAAAACCAGAGTACCTTCCAAAATTCTTACCAAAAATCAGAACTGCTATAGATGAGTACAATCTGGATTACACTATTCAGGGCCACCTTGGTAACGGTAATTTCCACATCATCCCTCTAATGGATCTAAACTCGCCTTTCTCTGGGGATACTATCCTAGAGCTCTCTACAAAAGTTTATGCGATTGTAAAAGAGTTCAATGGATCAAACAGTGCAGAACACAATGACGGTATAATACGCACTCCTTTCCTTCTAGAACAATTTGGTCAAAATATAGTTAACCTATTCGCAGAAACAAAAAATATTTTTGATCCGCAAAATATTTTTAATCCAAACAAAAAAGTTGGTGGTACCTTTGATGATATAAAAAAGTGGATTGCTAAAAGTAATGACTAGAAAACAATGAGAAAAGGTAAGAAGGGTTCAAAAAATAAATCTCTTTTACTCTATGTTGTCTTACCCGTCTTAATAGTCGGGACACTTTCCAGTCTTGCTCTATACTTTGAAAATCCTGTTATTAAAAAGGTTCAGAGCAAAAGAACAAAAGTTACAATATACCCTAAACTATATTCTGACAGTCATATTACTGAAAATGCAAAAATAACTGACAAGAGGTTTAAGCAAATAGTAATATCTAACAAAAAAAGTAACCTAGCCAACACTATCAACTCGATACCAAAAGATACAAAAGTATCAACTTCTTCAGAAAGAGAAAACGGCACATGGTTGTGGACACCAATTGAATACCTTACATCTGCATATACAAAAACTATAATATCCGACGCAAAAAAAAGTGGTATAAAAAATATATACCTCTCTATTGATTCATATTTGGATATTTTTTCGTTACCAAACGGTGAGGAAAAAGACAAAAAAAGAAAAGAGTTCGGCGATACGATTGAGAGGTTTATAAGGACAGCAAGAATTAACGGTATTACTGTAGACGCTGAAGCAGGATGGCGAAACTGGGCTGAAAAATCAAACCTATACAAACCTTATGCTGTGCTCAATTACGCACAAGAATACAACAGAACACGGACCGAAAAATTTAGAGGCTTTCAGTTTGATGTAGAACCATATTTACTAGAGGAATATCAAACTGACAGAGGAGAAGTACTGTACAATCTGGTAGACATGGTAAACCAAACTGTTAGCCTTCTGGAAGACAGCGACCTTAGACTTTCTGTTGTTATCCCAGAATTCTATGATGGTGCAAATGACGAGACTCCAAAATTTAATTATGAAGGAAAAACAACTTATACTGTAGACCACCTACTTCGTGTTTTGGATCAAAGACCTGGTAGTAGCATTATAGTTATGTCATATAGAAACTTTAGCTTAGGCAATGACGGCTCAGTAGAAATATCACAAAACGAGATAGATGCTGGAAACAATCACAGGACAAAAATAATAATTGCCCAAGAAACAGGAGATTTCCAACCACCTTATATAACTTTCTACAACACGAACCATAAATACTACAAAAAACAAGTAGGCATAATCAATGAAAAGTTTTCAAAAGAAAAAAGTTTTGGTGGAATCGCCACCCACTACGTAAATGCAATGTTGGAACTAAAGTAACTAAAAACCAGACTCATGAGTCTGGTTTTTAGTTAAAGATTATTTAAGTCTTAGGATAGATGTTTTGAAACAAGCTTTGTCATTTCAAACATATTAACAACTGCTTTGCCTCCGAAAACCTTTTTTAAAGCAGCGTCGGCGTTTATGTTTCTTTTGTTCTTTGGATCTTGAAGGTCAGCCTTCTTGATGTATACCCAAAGTTTCTTTACAACCTCTGATCTAGGCATTGGTCCTTTACCAACAACTTCTGCCAAATCAGCGCTGATGTTCATTGGTTTCATAAACGCAGAATTCTTTTTTTCCATATTTTGATATCTTTTTAGTGATAATAAGGTAACTTGCACATTATATAACATATCGCCCTATAAAGAAAGGCCTAGAATAAACTTGGGCACCATACCTTTATTTATGTAGTCTTTTTGAACCTTCTTAGATAATGTATCAAATCCAGCAATAGTCCCCCTACATTCGTGAGACCCACAGTTGCATCTACACTCCATTTCCCAAATATCGTCATCAGCTATGGTTGTAGAATAGTCGAAAAATATCTCCTCACCTTTATTTATTGTTTCTAACGAATATAGAAACAAACCATTTTTTCTTTTTACTATCTTTGCATTTGGTTTACAGGAATGATTTAAAAAATAGCCAATAGAGCCAGTGGAATCTATATACTTATTTTTATCAAAGCGAAAAGAATTCAACATTACATCTAGAGGCACGTCATCACCTATATTTCCAGGAATGAACTTCCCTTTTATTTCAATTATTAGAGAATCTGGTGGTATAACTTTATTAGTAAACACCCCCTTGCCATTTGTAGTTTTTTTCACAACCAAATTCATCTTGTTTTATTTTTTTTAGCGTCTTTATTTTTAATCTGTAATTCCTTTAACCTGTACTTTACCATATCGGTTATCAGTCCTAGTGGTAGTTTGGTAGTAAGTGGAAACTTAATAGCTCCTTTTGAAGTTTTATACAAGGATAAATCACTCTTGAATTCTTTTATTATGGAAGGTGTTGGATAGAAACCAATATGCTCGTCAAAGGCAGCAAAATAAACTAGAGGTCCCCCCATTTTATAAGCCGGCATTCCGTAACTTATTGACTCTTCGGCATCTGGTGCAATCTTTTTTATAATATTCCTAAGAGTTTTTAGTTTAGTTGCCACATCTTTTGGATAAAAATTAATATACTCTGTTACCGTTTTATATTTTTTAATCATTTTCATGGTCGTGGTAGTTTTTTAAATTCCTGCATTGGTGGAACCCGCCAACTCGTCAGCCGTCACATAGCAGACTTTTTGTAGTGGATTATATTTTGAAGTAAAAATTTGTTCCTTTCTCTCACCACTTGAATACAATATGTTATAAGTTATTTCAGCAGTATATCCTATTTGTGGCTTATTTATACATTCAGGCAGGGATTTGTCTCTTGTAGATGTAGCGACAAACCTAGTCGGTGGGAAATCAACTATATTGGATATACGCACTTCAGTTGTACTAGCTATTCTGCCATCTTTGATTCCATATATCTCAAAAATTGCTTTTTGATTTTCTGTTCTGCCTTTGATAACTATTGGATTGGCTGTGTCGTTTACAAACTTGAGATCTGGTCCTGGATCTGAATAAGTAGCATCTAGTCCAACATCGTACAAAGCGACAGAGAAACTGTGATTGTGTCTTTCTGTCACATGTAAACCTGAATTTACAACACTCTGAAAAAGAGTAGTAGAAACCTGACACAAACCACCACCCAAACCTTTTGATACTTCTCCGTTTAAAAAGACTCTTTCTTCACTAAAACCATCTTCCAAAGTAACCGCACCAATTGAGTCAGTAAAAGAAAACTCTTCACCTGGAGCAACAACCTTTCCATTTATACGAGAAATACCAAGCTCTATATTTTTATTTCTTCCACTTGTTCCACCAGCAAAACTCTGTTCTGCTCTGCCAAGTAGTTCCTTGTCAGAAACGTCATCTTTAAGAGGTACAACTGGAACTACAGGCTCGGGAGTAACAGCACTTACGATAGATGCTTCTTGTCTTGGATAAAAATTGTAGACCAGAAAAGCAAAAGAGATAAGTATGATCAAATGTAGTATTGTAGCAATATATTCTTTCAGTAGAACACCTTTCTTAAATATTTTCATCCTGAATATTATAGCAAAATATTAACTTTCATAAACTACCAGGATCTTTTTACTTACACTATTTATTTTTCAAATAATCAACTGAGACTTTATTATCTGAGTTACTAGCGTTTGCCAATACTCTAATATCGTTCTTCATATATGGCAAAACTATTGTGACCACAGTTCCCTCTTTTTTTCGACTGGCTACACTTATTCTGCCTGAATGTAGTTTTACCAATTCACTTACAAAAGTTAGTCCAAGTCCACTAGAAGATCCAGACTGTCTATTTCTAGACCTCTCCGCCCTATAAAATGGCTCGAAAATATGCACTAAATCTTCCTGTGAAATACCAATACCAGTATCTTCTACACACAAAGTAATATTTCCTACATAGTCAGGCTCAAGGGTGACAACAACCGACCCTCCGATGTTGTTGTAGTTGATAGCATTCTTAATTATATTTACGACTATTTGTTCCAAAGCGATTGCATTACCAAAAACCGTGTACGGACTAGTCTTTTTAACTGTTAGTTTTATTTCTTTCTTTTTAGTTAACTCCTCGAGCTTTTTTATAGATGTGTCTATAACATCACCTAGATTTACTGGAACAAACTGAACCCTCTCTGGATGAACTAACTTATTGAAAGTTAAAAGATTGTTGATTATTCCTGAAACTCTGTCTAGTTCATCTATATTATTTTCAAATATTTTTTTTATTTTACGATTTATGTCTTCATCCAAAAGAGCAACTTCACTGTTTGTTTTTATTACAGATAAAGGCGTCCTTAGTTCATGCGCAATATCTCCTACGAATCTTTTCTGGGACTTAAGAGCCTCTCTAGCTGGTGACAAGGTTAGCTTGGCGATAATGTAACTAAAGGCTAAGGTAAGTGATACAGCTACACTAAAAAAACTTAGAAAATTTTTTGCTCTCACAACCCTTATTGAATCAATCATATCTGAACTGGTAAAAGTGCCCTTATTGTTTATGTTTTCCTGTATACCAGATAATATGGTTTGTAATATGTCTTTATATAAATAGTTAAAAGATACAGCAATTAAAACAGATAGGACTATTGCAAAGGCTATTTGTAATGAAATAACATTGAATTCTGTCCTAAAGAAAATATCACTACGATATTTATTGCGTAAGTCTGTAGCCCACCCCACGAACAGTCTCCAATAAGATCGGGCTATTATCCAAATCGAGTTTTTTTCTGAGGTTTTTAACATGTACGTCAACTACATTACTAAATGATGAATAATTGAAATCCCACAAATGCGTCAATATTTCTTCCCTATTTACGACCACGTCTGGACGACGTATAAAATATTCTAAAAGCACAAATTCCTTCAAGGTCAAAGGAACTTTTTTATCTTTCTTCTTTACCAAATGCCTGGAAGAATCCAGAACTATATCGCCATAAGTTATCGTCGACTGAATTGATTCGACAGGCCTTCTTAGTAATGCAGATATGCGAGCGCACAATTCTTCAAACGAAAAAGGTTTCACAATATAGTCATCTGCACCTTTTAACAGCAGGTCCACCTTTACATCCACTTCATCCCTTGCTGTGAGAACAAGTATTGGAGTCATGATTAGATCCTTGCGCATTTTTTCGCAAATAGCGACACCATCCATGCCGGGAAGCATGAGGTCTAAAATAACAAGATCGTAGTCGATATGATTGAGAGAGATACGCTTCATAGCTTTCTCTCCATCCGTAATGTAATCAACCGCATAACCTTTCTTGGACAGGCCTTGCACAAGAGCCTTGGCTAAATTTTCTTCATCCTCGACTAAAAGTATTCTCATGACCAAATTATACAACTTGCATAATGAACTATTAATGAAGACTAATTTATGCCCAGGTTACTCAATCGTCTTCACATAGAATTCAGGGTAGATTTATATAATGTAGTAGTTACCAAGACTAGGTGACACATTACTAGCAAAAATAAAATTTGAATAATAACGATCTGACCCAAGCCTCGTATTAAAAACTACTTGTTATGAGCAAGTGGTTTTTATTTATTTAAAATTACATTACAGCTCTAACCTTCATTAAATACAAATAGACAGCCCCGAATGGGCTGTCTATTTGTTTGAGTATTAGTTCAAAAGGTTTATTGTTGTTTCCTTTTTTCTTCTTTCCGACCCATACCTCCTCTTTCCCCACCTTCAACGCCTCCTTCTTGCTCTTCTTCTTCCAATCCCTCTTTTTCTTCCTGACTTTCTCTTTCTCCTTCTTGCCTTTCTTCCAATCCCTCCAACTCTTCGTCTTGTTCATCAATTATTTCGTTCAAATCAAAGTATTTGTTTAAAATCTTATCAAACGGCACATAAACATTTTGCGTGTATGTTTGTGACATAATTTTAAAAAATTAATTTTAATATCGATCTGAACTTGTAGTTCAGATCCCAAATTATAATCAACTGGCATGATATTCGGATGAAGAATTTGTAATATTTTATACAAATATAAAAACTATATTGCCACACCCTCACCCAAATTAAGATCGGATATATATTTCTCTACTACTTCTGGATGCTTACCATCCTTACAGTCTTTAACAAATGTCTCTGCACTCTTAGAATCTGGAAACGACATATAAGCAAGAGCTTGATTACAAACTGCATCAATATTTATTTTAGCCTGAGATGGAGATGATGAAATGATTTTTGTTATTGTAAAAATACCTTTCATATTGTATTTTGCCCACTCCGAAGAACTCAGAGCTTCTTTTATTACTACAAATCCCTCCGCGGTAATATGAGAGCCACTTTTAAATTTACTAAATGAATCTGAAGAAGATCCAAAGTTGACCGCATAGTACACACCATCATCAGTTTTTAAACCAAATGCGCATTCCATTGTTTGAGGTCCTTCTGGGTTAATGTGTGGTAAACAAACATAGTTACCAGAAAGAGTCATGTTCTTGGGTGTTGGGTCCAAATCCTGAGTTCTGGTACTCAATAGAAAAAAGGTTGGAAAGAAAAAATATCCAACCACCAAAACACCAATTATTAAAACAGTACCAATTAAAATATTTTTATTTGTCATGTATATATTATAAAAATTATTTCTATAAGTGAGAAGACGAACGACAACCACATTTATTACATAATGAAATATTTATAAATTCAACACTGTTCATAAATAACTCATGACTACATCATTCTTTCATGCTAAATAATGCATTATATGTAAATGAATAAAAACATATTAGTGGCTCTAATTTTATTGATAATTATTTTATTAATAACTTATATTTTAATAGGAAGAAAAAATGACGAAATTGAATCAAATATTACATTTCCAAAAGGAAGAGAAGAACTAGTGGCTGGGATGAGCTATAAAATCACATGGAATCATCTGGAAGATGGAAGCCCACCAAAAGCTTCGACAACCAATTTATTTTTAGTAGATAGATCTCTTTTAGATCAAGGAGTATCTGTTAGTGTGATCGACAGAAAGTACGGGATCCCGAACACAGGTTCATATAACTACGTTATTCCGAGTGGTGTACAAGAAAGTGAATACTTTTTTATAATTGGAACAACAACAGGACATGTATTTAAAATAGTAGTCCGACCTTAATAAAGTTTAAATATTACTTTTAATCTTAAAAAGAGATGCCGCCCGTCGAAGTGTTTTGCTTCTTGGGCGGCAAACGTCAGACCCTCAGCTCAATAGGTACATTGAGCTTGGCTTTGTGCGAAACGATGAGGTTGCCGATAGCCTCTTCCTCCGACTTGCCTGAGCCACGGATCTCAGGTGAGTCAGAAACCACGGCGCAGGCACGACCGTCTTTCCAACTGACGATTATCAGGATACCCATGTAGTTTCTCCAAGGTATATTATCCAGAAACATCATGAAGCTATGATGATTTTATACCAGTTTTAACTAACCTTAAAAATTTTCCTCATCCAATCAAGAAATATTCCGTATGGCCTACCTGTAAATCCAGATATCAAAGTTGCAACAATACATGCAGTTATAACTTTTTCTTGTGTTGCCCCAAGTATTGTAAGAACTATAAAAACCAAAGGCACTCTGTAGATTATAAAAACAACTGTGTCTCTCACTATTTGATGGAACCTCTCACTTTTCCATACTCCCAGCCTTCTCCCTAACCAGATTCTTGTCCAGTTATAAGGTTGAACAGTTATTATGTTAGGTATGATCATTATGATTCTTCCCTTCCAGAATATGCTCCATGTGATACCTGAAAAAACTACCTCTACAAAGAAGGCTGTGATTATAATGAAAAGGTTAAGAGCTAAAGTATCAACTAGAAATTTTTTCATATTATATATAACATAAACTTATTTCCAGAGTGAAAATTCTTTGGTTAAAGTTTTCAGATCTTCAGTTGAACCGAATAGCCCTACACCCAGCAATTCAACTTCTGAGTCAGTCTTCACTGAAAGCGCTGTTTGGAGTTCTACATCATCTGTGTGATCAATCATTTCTCTAATAAATCCAAGATGGACAAAATTTCCAGCCCGAACCTTCTCCAATAAAACTTTTAAATCTAATGAGGCGGGCGCAGATTTTATAATAATCGGATATTGTGAATTTCGTGGGAACTTTGCATTATCACTTGTAACAAAGAATTCTCCAGTTCCAAAATTATTTTCAAGATGATTACCAATATACGCACTTATATGAGCTAGAGTGTTCGCCGCTTGCCAACCCTCAATATCCTTACGTATGACAATAACTATTCTATTTTTAAAATCTTGGTTTAACATAATCTAGTACTACTGAGAATGAGATAGCTAAACTATCTAGACATTTCGGTCTCGTAAATTATATCTCAAACCACACCAAGAATCACCTACTATAATATTTTCTACTGATTTACTCTTCTACCTAATGTAGTTGAGCCTAGAGGACGAATTTGTACACTTTGAGCCGTAACGCTTCCGTCACTGTTTGAAGTGCCTGAAATAGTTATATTTGTACCAATATTTAAGTCACTAAATGTTCCAGATGTTGATTTCATAACTTGAGTACTTGTTGCAATCAATGCGATCTTGGTACTTCCATCTTGCATTTTTATTGTCACACTTGTTGCATCTTTAAAGATAATTTCACCCATAGTAAAACCACCATTCATCATACCAGTACCTCTTGGCCCATTTTGATTTCCAGGAAATTGCCCGTTGGCAAATTGACCTCTTAAAGGAGTCTTGCTTTTCCCATAAATAAATCCTCCATATAAAGCCACACAAACCATAACAACCACGGTAATAATTATTTTTTTGTTCATATTTTTATATATTAATTTGATAATTCACTACTCATATCGCAATGCTTCAATCGGGTTTAACGAAGCTGCGCGACGAGCTGGATAATAACCAAAAACAATACCCACAAATGCAGAAACACCAAACGCAAGGAGGACTGAATAAAGAGATACACTTGTCGTGACAATCCCGGTCAAGTTCACTAAAAATGAAATCAACCACCCGAGTGCAATGCCAACAACTCCACCGATTATAGTAAGTGTAATTGCTTCCGCCAAAAACTGAGTTGAAATATCTTTCTTCCGTGCCCCAATTGCTTTTCGTAAACCAATTTCTTTTGTGCGTTCTGTCACTGTTGTTAGCATCATATTCATAATTCCAATACCGCCAACAAGAAGTGATATCCCCCCGATTGCCGCTAAAAGATACGTAAGTGTTGAAGTAACACTAGAAGCAGCGCCCAAGATATCATTTTGATTTTGAACACTAAAATCTGCTTGTGTAGAATCGGAAATTTTATGTCTACTTAAGAGCAGAGCAGTAATGTCAGCTTGAACTTGTGTCATCACTTCTTGCGATGAGGCTTGAACAGCGATCGTTGTTAAATATTGATCACCTGAAAGATATCGCTGGGCACTTTTAACTGGTATATATATAACGTCATCTTGATTTTGAAAACCTGAACCTCCTTTTGCAACAGTGACACCAATAACTTTAAACTCCATACCATTTATACGAATCGATTGACCGACAGCACTCACACCTTCTCCGAAAAGATCAGTTTGTGTTGTTGGACCAATAACCGCCACTTTTGATGCTGAATTATTTTGTGTATCAGAAATAAATGAACCTTCAGCAACTTCAATATTACGGACCTGAGGATAGCTTGAAGTCACACCGTTCACGGTTGTATTTGTATTTGTACCTTTTGCTGTAACTTGATATCTACCAGAAACTTGAGAAGCGACAGCTTCAACATCTGTGACTTTCTCCGCAATAGACTCAGCATCCTCGTTGGTTAAAGTCTTAGCATTTCCACGACCTGCACTTACACCAAAACCTTGTGTACGCTGAGCCCCTGGAGTTACTTGAATTAGATTTGATCCCAAAGATTCAATAGAAGATGAAATTGTGTTTGATGCACCAGTACCAATACTCACCATGGCAATTACTGACGAAATACCTATAACAATACCGAGCATCGTTAAACCAGATCTAACCTTGTTAGCCGATAATGCTGAATATGTTTCGTGGAGAATATCTTTAAATTTCATAATTTTTAATTATTGTTTCCATATTTACGAGAGTGGGACTTTGAATCAGAAACAATAGACCCATCTCTTATAGTAATAATCCTGTCGGCATATTCAGCCACATCATGTTCGTGGGTAATCAAGATAACAGTTCTTCCATGTTCCCTGTTTAACTTTTGAAAAGTTCCGAGAACTATTTCTCCAGTTTTAGTATCAAGGTTTCCAGTTGGTTCGTCTGCAAGAATGAGAGAAGGGTCGTTAACCAGCGCCCGAGCAATAGCAACACGTTGTATTTGTCCTCCAGACAGCTGGTTACTCATATGAAAAAAATGTGACTCGGTCATTCCCGAAGCAAGAAGTGCTTTTTTTGATCTTTTCTCTCTTTCTTCTTCATCCACACCTGCATATACAAGAGGAAGCATTACATTACGCATAACAGTTGTACGTGGAAGTAAATTGAAAGATTGAAAAACAAAACCAATATGAAGTCGTCGAATTTCCGCCAATTCCTCATCCGTTTGAGTAGAAACATCTTTACTATCAAGAAAATACATTCCCGTTGATGGTGTATCAAGACATCCAAGTATATGCATGAGAGTTGATTTCCCAGATCCTGAAGGTCCCATGATCGCAACAAACTCACCATCATTTATAGTAAAAGAAACTCCCTTTAGTGCTTGAAATTTTGCATCACCAGAACCATATGTTTTTGTAATATTTTTAATTTCAATCATATAATTAGCTAGAAACGAATTACTTGACCACCACCAAGCCCTCCTCTTGTTGCATTACTTGAAGCTGCTCCGTTTGCTGGCGCAGTTCCTGATATAGTGCGTATTACTATTTGTTCTCCTTCTTTTAATCCTTCCAAGACTTCAACTTTTGTATCATCAGATATACCAGTCTTTACTTCTACTTGTGTTGGAGGCACAGCCGAAACTACTCCAGCTGATCCCCCAGTTACAGTTAGGCTTGGATTAAAAACCTGAACATAAGTTACACCATTTTGGGTCTTTACTGCACTAGATGGAATAGACAGGACATCCTGCTTAACATCAGTTTGAATAGAGCTATTTACTGTCATACCAGATTTAATACGCTCATCCTGACTATCGAATCCAATTTTTACTTTATACGAAACAACTCCCTGACTAACTGTTCCAACCGCATCGATTTCTACCACTTCTCCAGTTAAAGTTAGATTTTCTACAGCATCAAATGTTAGTGTTGCTTTGTCTCCAAGATTTATTTTTGTTGCGTCAACTTCGTTAAGAGAAAGTTGTGCGACCTTTTGAGTTGTAATAAGAGTTGCTACAGATGCACCAGTCGAAACAGAATCAAATCTTTTCATACTAACTGACGCAACTGTGCCAGCAAAAGGTGCAAATATTGTGTAGTTGGAAAGATTGTCTTTTAGTTCTTGAAGGTTACGCTCCTCATTTGCTATTGATTGAGCACTTGATTGAAGACTTATAGGATTGTTTCCACTCTCGTTTCCGATTTTATATATCTCTATATTCCGTTCATTGTCACGAATAGTTTTCTTTGTCGTATCAAGAGATTTTTGTTGACTCAACAAAGAACTCAAATTGCTATTAACCGTTGTTAGATAGGTACGTGCGTTTGCGCGCATAGTGGTAATAGTTGAATTCACAGTTATGTTGCGAGTAGTTTGTTCATCAACTAAAGCATCCAAAAGATTCAACTCACTTTGTAATGCTTGTGCAACTGCTGTTGTAGTATCGATAGATGTTGTTAATAATTTTTCGAGATCTGAAGTTGATGAATATCGAGTTATATTTTTAAAATCCAATATTGCTTGATCGTATTTAGTTCTTGCTAACTTATAATCCCTATCAGCTATATCTACAAACACTCTCAAGGGTGAATCCAAAGTTGCAGAAGTGTATAGATTTGCCATATCTTTAAAAGCATCAATATTCCACTGATTACCACCTTGGCTACCAAGATTCGTACCGTACAAAATATTTTGCATACCGGTAACAGCACTTGGTAAGTCTAGGTATGCATTTGAAATAGTATTGTAAGTATCATTGTACGTAGTTGTTAAATCCTTCTTTGCATCTTCAAGTGCTTCAACAGATTTTTCATAATCTATTGGAGCTTGGGCTGAATCCTTCTGATACTGCAATTTTGCTGAAGCCAGAGATGATTCCGCATCCGCAATATTCTGCTTTGCTTCTGTGGCATCAATATATGCAAGCGCCTGCCCAGCTCGAACGGTATCTCCAGCTTTAACTCCAACCCATGTCACATCTCCAGAAGCTTTGGGTTTAATGTCTATCTGATTTACAGTTGATACTTGACCACTAGCAGATACTGAAGCGACGATCGTTCCTTTTTCTACAACACCAAGAATGTATCGAGTTTCTGCACTTGCTGAATTAGTCTTGCTGTAAATCCACCAACCACTTCCGACAATTACTATTGCAACAATTGTTGTTATTATTTTATGTGTTTTTGCGTATGTAATAATTTTGTTCATATTGATTATTGTTTAATTATTCTTTTACCAAACTCTGGTGGTTCAGGAAGCATGCGAATAAGTTTCGCCTGGATTTGTGAACTATCATTCGACTCTCCAATCGCAACCAAAAAATCTCCAACTTTTATATTTGTAGATTTTAATTCTGTATCGAATTTTCTAATTAAAGTACTTGTACCAATAAGTACAGTTTTCTCAATGCTATCCGGCCCAACGACCACAAGTGTAGGTAGAGAAATACTTACAACTTCTCCCACTGCTCCATGAGAAGAGTTGAAATCATCCTTAAGTGGAAAGCCGAAAGGTGCTGGGACTCTTCGATCAAAAGCGCGATAATAGTTATCGCCAAAACGATATGCAAATGACGCCTTATGAAACCCCACAAATATTCCAGCTTGAAATATTAGAAGAATTGCAATAGAAATACCTATTCCTATAATAATTCCTTTAAAAGCAGTGGATTTTATATATTCTTGAATATTCATATTTTTTAAATGCTTAGTCTCGGTGTTAAAGCCATCTTAAAATTTTCAACTATTACCTGCATGGAAGCAAGAAAAACTAAAATAGAGACGAGTACTGCAACTATGACAAAAACAGGAAATGACTCAGCTAGGGATAATAAAATATCTTTCCAAAAGCCAAGAACCATGTCTTTATCAGAGTAAATTAAGGTTACGTAACTATAAAATTCCGAAGCGTATAAGGTCTGTATAAGATATTTTATCGCAAATACAAGCCCAATCACGGAAACAGAAAGAGTAACCCCAGATATTAGGAGATATAATCTTGCTCTTCGATATTCTGCCGCTTTAATAGAAGACAGAATAAGTGTTCTTAGTCCTTCTGGTGTTTTTCGCATTTCCATAATGAATATACGAAAACAAAATGAGTTTTGGTGCAATTACAAACTTTGAAAGAGTCTACACTGTTTTTGTATCAATAGTACGTCTCAAACTTATTAAAGCTCTTCGATGCTGACTTTTTACTGTATGAAGCGGTCTTTTTAGTATTTTTCCTATTTCTTCAAAAGTCATTTCATTTTGATATCGTAATATTAAAACATCTCTATACAGTGGATCAATTTGTTCAAGTAGTTGTTGTGCAAAAATGATATTTTCTGCATTTTCTAGTAATTCAACTGGTGATAAAGAATCGTCAGGAGTTGTTGCAATCAAAGCGTTCTCTCCATTCGCATCTTCAAATTTAGAAAATACAATTTCCTGTTTCTGACGCAATTTATCTATTGCAGTATTACGAGCTATAGCAAAAAGCCAAGTTTGAAAATTTTTAGTTGGAATAAAGCGACGAATATTTTTCCATGCTTTTATGAAAGACTCCTGAGCGACATCTTCTGCCATATGAGCATCGTTGGTAAGACTAAAAGCAAAGTTGTATACAGCCGATATGTGTCTATCCACAAGAACAGCTAGAGATTCTTCACCTCCATCTAGATAATCTAAGATTAATTGTTCATCGCTTTGCATTATTTCAATTATATCAAAAAATCACTGATTTTTGAAATCAGTGATTTTTTGTTTTTGAATACTGCTCTCAGCAGGTATGCAATGTCAGAATAGATTACTTGAGCCATTTCGACCATCCTCGGAGTCCGAAACTATCTCAAAGTGGCTGGGAGACAGGGATCTCGAATGTTACAGATTCTGTAAACTCTACGAGTTCAGTTTAGGTTGTATGATATTTTTCAAGTTTCACTTTTTTGCTGGCCATCTCGAGCTAGGACCGTTGGTCGGCTAAGCCCTGACTGGTTATTTTAACACCTTTCATGCTACCCCGTTGACGCGTCTCGAGCACTAAACTCCACCCCCTCCAATATGCTACACTTCCCACATGGACGAATTCCCAATGCGAATAAACAAATACGTGGCCCACAAGGGCTTGGCGACGAGAAAGGAGGCCGATGAACTTATCAAAGCCCAGCAAATCCTGATAAACAAAAAAATTGCGGTGCTTGGAGACAAGGTAACCGAGCTTGACCAGGTGGAGATTCTCGGAAACCATAGAGAAAAAGAGTATCTCTATTTGGCGTACAACAAACCTGTAGGCATCATAACCACAAATCCACAAGGAGAAGAGATGGATATTTTACAAAGTATCAGTGAGGATGGACGCATCACAACGAAAGTGTTCCCTGTCGGTCGACTGGATAAAGATTCTCACGGACTGATTATTCTCACCAACGACGGGCGGATTACGGACAGACTATTGAACCCGGCAAATGAGCACGAAAAGGAATATGTGGTGACAGTGAGCCGCAGCATCTCTCCTGAGTTTATCCGACAAATGAGCTCGGGCGTGAAAATAGACACATATACGACCCGTCCGGCACTGGTGAAGAAACTTGGAGACAAAACATTTAGCATTGTTTTGACCGAGGGCAAGAACAGACAGATCCGCCGCATGACGGAGAAGTTGAACTATACGGTTGTTGATTTGAAGCGTGTGCGTGTGCAGAACGTGTTGCTGAGTGATGTTGCGGAGAATTCGTATAGAGAGATTGCGGGTGAGGAACAGAGGAAGTTTTTGGGATCGTTGGGGTTGTAGAGTGATGTCTTTCGATTCCCCACGCAGAGTCTCCCAGACTCTGCTGTCTCACCGAAAAATAGCTTCGCTATTTTGCTGGCCTCCTCGGTCTCGTATATTTTAAGGTGAGACCCAGCAAGGCATTTTTGTTGTTTCAAGTTTACCATTTTGACCCTCTTCGGAATAGGTCAAAAGCGACAAATGCGACACTACTTTGGGTATCTAGAATTTAAGGTCTTTTACATCCTCCGATGCTTTCTTTGGGTTTGTGGCAAAAAATACCTTTCCTATGTAGCCTGGCTCATCAACCATAACGATTCCTCCATCCAAGTCATATTTAAGACAAACCACTTCTAGAGCCATTAGAGCCACAATGCATGTATCTGATCTAACAGTTCTTTTCATTTCCAGAACATACGGTCTGTTTTCACTAAAATCTATTTTCTTTGGGCGGTATGCGGGGTGAATGAATTCTGAGAGTCTCTTATATGATCTTACGTATGTAGCATCAAAATTAACTGCTTTAAATTTTTCACGTATATTTTTCTCAGGTGTGTAGTCTTTCAGTAATTCTTGGAAGTAATCGTTCATCTCTTTTGCTTCAGGTGCAGGGTCTTCTAAAGATCCAAACTTTTTCGAGAGTATATGTACTGATTTTAGTTTAAAATTTTTAGCACGTTTTTCGGTATCTTCTTTGTAGATATATCGGAGATTTACAGAGTTTTCGAGTATGGACCTAGATAATTTAATACAGCCCTCATAATCACTTTTCTTAATTAAAGTATCCATTGATTCAAATGTACTCAGTAGTTCTTCGAAAGAAAACCTGGTGATATCAAAAACATCTTCGGGAATAGAAACTCTTTTTTCTTCTAGTTGCTTTAGGTGGTCGGTTATAACCAACTTCATTGCAACAAAATTTCTCTTTTTCTTAAAAAAGTTAAACATGGACTACTTAACTAAGTCAGTAAAAAATCTCCAGATTTCATACATAACCTCTGTATCATATTTACAGTACTTAAGCATTTGAAGTTTCTTTTCTTCCATGTCTGCACCAACCAATTCGCCGTGTGATATTTGTCTGTATGCTTCAATAGCTTCTGTACCACTTTTAACACTGAGATCTTTATATGCGAATTTTGGTGCCAAAACAGGTTGTACCTTTTTAATAGATGCACTTCCTCTAAAACCAGGGTGAACATAATATTGATTATCAACAATATCCATTAAATCGTAGGTACGTTTAATAACATCATGTAAAAATTCATAATGGAGAGGAAACAAATTAGCTAATTCACGATTTCGTGAATTTTCAAACTTCTTGTACCAAGATATTATACTTCCTGTATCACC